>PCSG01000281.1:9109-18746 GCA_002772195.1 Desulfobacterales bacterium CG23_combo_of_CG06-09_8_20_14_all_51_8
ACATCCTGTGATAATCCTGCCCCATTGAGAATACGGGACCATTTTTCACCCAAATTAAATCCTGACTTATATTCCAGCCAGCATCCCGGAATGACTTACGGTTTAGAAAATCATTTTTAGATGCATACCACCAATATATACAAGTGTTGTTTTCGGTGAATTTATGTAGATTTTTAAGCACCGCAGTATAAAATTTCATGCACTCCTCATTACTCATTTTATCGTTGAATATTTTTTGAGTTGACCTGGCGAATTTCTTCTTTCTTTCCCTACCATCGATTTTTTCCGCAATTCCATAAATTACATTGTAGTCGTAGTCAACGTTATATGGTGGATCCGTGAATATGAGGTTTCCCAGCTTCCCATCCATCAATTTCTCAACATCTTCCTCTTTTGTTGAATCTCCGCACATGAGCCGATGATCTCCCAGTTGGTATAGATCGCCCAGTTTTGACACAGGTTCGACTATTTTGCCATATTCAGCTTCGGCATCGAATTCATCCTCTTCCAGTCCCAGAATCGATTTATCGAAGCCTGTAAGCGATATCATCTCATCGCTCAATCCCTTTAATTCCTCGATAACCAAAGGTATGTTCCATCCGCTTTCATTGAGCTTATTATCCGCCAGCCGGTAGGCTTTCACCTGTTCCTCCGTCAGGTTTTCCTTTCTGATTATTGGCACTTCCTGCATTCCCATTTTAAGAGCGGCGAGATAGCGGCCGTGTCCCACGATTATCTCGTTATTTTTATCAATCACTATGGGCTGGTTGAAACCGAACTCCCGGATTGAATTGATAATCATATCAACCTGCTCGTCGGGATGCTCTTTTGGGTTGTCTGGGTATTGATTTATTTTTGCGATTTCAATCGTTTCCATTTTTTAGGAGATAAGTGATTAAAGCCACAACTAATATCGCCGTGAGTGTCCATTTGAACATCATCGCCAATCCTAGTATGAAGTAGAAAACGTGGCTTGCAATATCATAAATCATAACTCGATATATTCCATTTTAAGATTCTTTTTAAGCGTCAATGCTTTCAGCGACCAGATTTTTCCTTCTTTGAATCCGGTGTGCAGATGCCCGCTTAATATATATTCCGGCTTGTCTCCGATCCAGTCATATTGATGATTCCACTCGTGCGTCCTTTTATCAACCGGCGGATGATGCATTGCCAGAATTATCTTTTTATCCGTGTTCAACGCCTCCTGATAAAATTCCTGATTCGCCGGACTGACTCCGCCATTACCAGTAATGTTCGTAAAATTGCTATCCAGCACAATAACCCTGACATCGCTAAAGTCCACAAAATAATTTGTCTTTTCATAGAGATATTTTTGCGATTTATTGCTATCATGATTTCCTTTTACCCAGATGACTTTCACTCCGCTTTTTTGAGCTGTTTTCGCCAATTTTTTCGCTTCTTTTTTCTTTCCCTTATTAGTATTATCTCCCAGCACTATGCAGGCATCAACGCTGTTTGCCTTCGCTCTTTTCAAAGCCTCTTTGAAATAACGGTTGCCCCACTTCGGATAAGTTATATTCTCTTTCGTCAATTTTCTCGTTCCGCTTCCGTTATGAATGTCAGCTATGAGGCAGAATCTTTCGGCGTACGCCGTTATCGGCAGGAATATCAAGAATGTCGCCACTATTAGTTTTTTCATCGTTTTTTGCTTTAGGTTCTTCGACCTTTTTCAATTCCATTGAGCTCATCGCATTGATGACATCTCTGGCCGGCATTGCCCGAAACATAGCTAGGAAATACGCATCCGGCCTTAATCTGACCAAAGCCATCTCTAATTTGGCGATAATTAAAGCGTCATCGAGCGTATAGGCCACGCCGGCCCAGAGCCACTCCTGTATCGGATTGCCGCTAGTCCGAAGCAGAACCGAGTAGTATTTCGGCTCAACCGGTTTGGCTTTGATTTTTTCCACTATCTGGTATCTATCCATTGGCAATGAATCTTATTATCACTGGATCTTCCCCTTTCCACTTCGCCAATCTTTTTCCTTCCTCGAAATACTCTATCCGGTATCCATAATGTATGAGCAGTTTTAGCAGAGCATTGGCATTCACCAGATTTCTTTTATGGCTTCTGTCCTTTTTGATTTCTGTGTCCCGATCCGATCTGGCCTCGGCATAGATAGACAGGTTCTGGGCCGAGCAATAAGCTATAAATTCCACCATCTTCTTCCGTTCAACAGCATGCAGGAAAAATCTAGCATAGACCACCGGACACCTGAAATAATTGTCCGGAATACTCCCAATAAAATCTACGGCGTCGAAATTGTGAAAATAAATATATTTGTTTTTCTTGTAAAGTTCTATTCCGGGATCAATAATATCCACCCCAATTGTTTTTAATTTATTCTTTGCGAAAAACAAAGTATCCCGCATATTGCCACACCCGATATCAAGAATGGTTGATCCTTTCGGTATCCTTTTAACGCAGAACTTCGCAAAGTCGCTCGGCTTCCTGTATTTGAATTTGCGATACCATTGTTTCCAATAAGTCTCATTCATATTCGTAATTTCCCCTTAATGCTTTATTTTGTTTGACATTGCACATATCGAATCCTTCTGTCCGCAGATGCGGCGTTCGCCAGTTCTCATTATACCTCGCCGCCAGGAATCTGTCCGTTTTGCAGGGAATTTTGAACATCATCCCCTCGAAAAATATCTCGCCCAGTTTTTCAAAGCATTCCGCCGGATAGATATAAGCCATATAATCCAGTGATCCTATTTTACAACAATTCCTCGCTAAATTAAAAGCCTCGTTTCCTTTCCGGTGAACCAGGAATATGTCGATATGATTGACCCAGCGTTTGAACGATAACCCCTCAATCATTCCTTTCAGACGAAAACTTTTATTATTAAAAAATCCCGCTTCTTCCATCGCCGGAATTATATCCCTCATTCTCGGCTCATCTTCTTCAAAAATCCCAACATCAATATCATCATAATCTCCCTCAATTAATCCCCCGTCCCGATACAGCCCTAGAAGCGTTCCGTCCATTAGAAAAAAATTAATCTTCAACTTTTCCATTATCCCGTGAAAATCAACCAAGTTTTTTATCACCTGTTCTTTTAGGGTCATGACAATAAACCATTAATGACCGGCCATCCTTGGCCGTGTGATAATCAACTTCATAAAATGTCCGCAGAAAATCAATCATCTCTATTTGATTTCCTTCGTGCAGTTCCATTGAAATCTGACCAACTTTGTAAAAAGGAATTCCCGGCAGAAATTCATATTCGGCACCCTCACAATCAATTTTCAACAGATCGCAATACTCAATATCCTTGAAAACATTCTGAATTGAAATGGTACTTACACGTTGCAGTTCGTCCGTCATGCCGGGAGCATTCTTTGAATTAAAGCTGTGGCATCCACTATTGCTTTCATGCAAACTTATAAATCTATCTTCATTTTCAAACACATTTCCCACTGCCAGATCGTATATTTTTATTTTTTTAGTCAATCCATTCTCAAAAACATTTTTTTTTAGCAACTCAAAATTCTCTTTCTCCGGCTCGTAAGCGTGAACCTCCGCCCCCAGATTGGCACAATAGAGAGCCGTCCCGCCGATATGAGCACCAATATCCACCACCATAGCCGGCTGTTTTACCCGGTAGATATTCTGAACCATCTCCTCGGCCAGTATTGCTTTGTCAACCGCATTTCTAAAGTTAAGCTTCCACTTTTTTTCGCACACCGCCACATATTCCCCGTACTCTTTTTCAAGTTTCACGTCAAATCCGGCATCCTTCAGTTTATTAAAATAGTCCAGACCGCAACGCCACCAGTGATTATTAACCAGTTTTCCGAGAAATTGCGTCGCTTCACCTTCGTAAATCGGCACCGTGACATAGGCCCGCCCGCCGATCCGCAGAATCCGGTATAATTCCTTGATCGCCTTCTCATTCTCTTCGATCTGATCCAACACGTGATTGCAAACTATAATGTCAAAACTATTATCTTCAAATTGCGTAGCCCGCAAATCAACATTCATCTCGGCCGCCACCATTCCCGAATCACTTTCCCTTGGCGGATAGTCAATCGAAACATAATTCCCCAGTTCCTTGAGTTTTTTTTGAAGCCCTTTTTCCGGCGAAATGTGCAATATCTCCCCGCCCGATTTTTCCTTTTCTTTCAGCAACTTCCAGACCGCCCTCTGTCTTTCCATTGAGAGGCACTCCGGACACCGGCGGATATTTATCGGATGCCATTTGTCCTTGGGCCGGAACAGATTAAACTTTCCTCTGAATCCGCATACATCGCAGGATTCATCCACTAATGAAAATCCATCCCTTCGAAGTTTTGAAAAAGCCTCATTCTTCAGTTTGGCGATCGCCTTATATTGATCCTTTCCATCATCCAGTATCCGGCATTTTTGCTCGGCCGAAATTAAGCTCATTCTTCTGGCCTTGGCGATGAAAGCCAAAAACAGATCCTCCACTTTTTCGTATCCTTTCGGAATGTATTGCAAAATAGGCTCCTCGTCGAATATCCGCCGGCCGACCACCATGCCGCCCGTTCCGATGTAGTCCACTTCCGTGCCGGCCGGATAGCAACGTTTGGAATGCCAGTAATCGTGATAGAAAATCCTTGAATACCACCCTTGAATCGCATTGGGATTCTCCTTATAAATTTTATAATGATATTCCACAAAATCATCGTCCAGTTCCTCATCGTCATCAAAGAATATAATCGGATCGCCTTTCGTCAGCGGCACCAGCCTGAAGCGGGCCTGCGAGCCGATGTTCGTTTCCGAATCAATAACCTGAATTCTATCCTTCGGGAAATCTTCGGTTTCCAGTTTCTGGCCGCTGTTGTTCCAGATATTGACCTTGAAATTTTGGATCGTCTGCTTTTTCAACTGCTCCAGCATCTCCGGTACCCTATGCGGACGCTGGTAAACTGCAAAGCAGACTTCGATATTCGCTTTTTCTTTTGGCATATTCAAAATATAATTTTACAGATGGCAGATTTTTTTGAGTATCATAGCAATTAAGCATTCTCTTTTTTAACTGCCTTTCGTCATCAGTTGGCCGAATTTCGATATCGGCTTGTGGATACGGCCGGTCTTTCGTGTATGTCGAGTAGTATTCCACCAGTCTGCCGAAAATCCTATTGGCCGTCAACCCCACTATGTCGTGGGTCTCGTTGCCGCCCTCCACCATCGGAGCGTAAACCTTCGCCGGTTTGTATGATCCCAGAATTTCCTCAAAGATTTCCAAGCTATCCCTAAAATCTACGTCCGAAATTTCCATAAAATCAACTTCCAGTCCCAGCATTGACATCGCTTTCATTGTTTCCATCCGCCGGTCAATGAACGTAAAATTAAGGCTGGGATTCTTTTTCTGCTGGGTGTACCCGTCCGTGGCCACGATGACTTTCGGCCGCTCCCGCATTAGCGTATAAGCCCCGAATAAAGTTTCGTCATCGCAATGTGAACTGATGAATAGTTTCATAATTTATTCCATTTATTTTTCTAAATTATTATTCAAATAATTATAAATATCTTCTGCTATTTTATCAGCTAGTGACAATAATGACTGATAACTTTTATAATCCGAAGCTGGATCATCTACTGCTGATGATTCTCCCATGATCTCTAAATCTTTTGTTATGATTTTTTTCAGCTCTTCTTTGTTCATTTTCCCACCTCCTTTTCCAAGTTATTATTCAAATATTTCTCCGAGTTTTTACGATGCCGATCCGAATATTCCGCTATACTCATTCTTCGACATGCCCACTTGTAATCATTATATTCCGGATTGTCAATGTGATTCGGGCTTCGGACATCCTCAAAATGGTCAACCCAGATCAGAGGCCAGAGGTATCCGTTCACTTTTCCGTGCTTGTGAAAAATATGCTGATACTCGGAAAGTCCCATGAGTATCTTGTCAGAAGTCGGGATTAATCCGATATCCACAAAATCTTTTCGCTTAATGATAAAAGAACATCCGCCGATATGCCCTTTTCGCCAGATGTCAATTCCATTGAAAGTGTCAATCTTCGGCTTCAAGTTAGCAATATCCTCCGGCAGGAAGTGGAAGCCGCCAATGAATCCAAAATCATCGTAAGTCTCATGAGCCTTAACGCACCGCTCCAGCCAGTCAGGTGGCACGATTACATCATTGTCAACCTTGCCGATTAAGTCAGAGTTTGATTTTAAGAAAAGAGTGTTGGTCACTTCTGAAAGCGGTTTGTTTTCTTCTGAAAAAATAACATCTCTCACGAAAGGATATCTAGCCCATACGCTTCCTCGTAAATAATTTTTTGTTTCTTCACTCGAATCATTGTCCCAAATAGTCAGATTGAAACGATCAAAATAAGTTTGCTTGACCAATGATTCAATGGCTTTCTTGGTATATTCAAGCCGATCCCGAATAACCATGATAATTTCCACGCTTCGCTCCATTGTTTTATCTTAATAATAAAAAACCCGTATTCCAAAAATGGCATATATACGGGTAAAAAAGGCTATTTTTATTTTCTTGGCTAGCTCTTTCATACTGATATTATACCAAATTATTTATTTTTCCGCAACTTTTTCTTTACTATCATTTTTTTCCCAGTCCAGCGGAATCAGTTTAACCTCTCCCCGAACATCAATTCCAAAATCTTCTTTCAGCTTATTGAACCGATCCATAACCAGCTTTTCATCTTTCGGAGCGACCAGTTTAATATTACAGACAATCCTAGCATTAGACCGGTCAAGGAGGGCATTGGCTTTCTCCTGAAATTTCATCACTCTCTCCGCCGGAGTTTTCAGCCGCCACTTGTAGTAAGTTCCCAGTAAACTTTTCATATTCACTTTTGCTTAATGGCTTAATAATCAAAATTGTTTCTTGAAAATTAGTGCCGAATATCTTGACCATCCTCAAATCTATTATCTGCTTGTCATTCGCATAAACGATTCCCTCTAAAGAATCAGCCGTTAACTTATCATTTATTAAATCCTGACGGCATTCCTGAGGCATTACATAGAGAGCGATTACCTTAACGAATCCCCGCTCCATGTAATCCCATCCCTGCTCCCTCACAGCCTGTTTCGCCAGAGTCTGAACGGTGCTTTTGTATATCAGCGATTCTTTTGTTAAAAATATATTTCCCCATCTGCTCCGGCCATACTGCTGGTTGACGCTTACCGGAATCATTGGAATTTTTATAATTAGCATATTAATAATAAAAATGCTCTAATTCATAAATCGTGATAACATTTTCTCCCAGTTCGGCCTTATCAAATTCAATCTTTTTCTTTTTTTCTAACTCTAAAAGATTAACTGGAAGCAAGTGTCCAACTAATTTTTTATAGTCTTCCCATTCTGAATCATTCATTATTCTAGTGGTTGTGATAGTTAATTTTTGCATTTTTTTGAGTTAATTTTTTACACAGACCCTCCATTTTTTTGGCAGACAGCTGGACATCGTGCTTTTCCTCAACATCCTTCCGACCCAATCGGCCCAGATTTTCTCTCATTTCTGGATCCTCTAAAAGTGTCAATAAATAATTCTTCCACGTACTAAATCCCATTCGTCCCGGCCAGATTTCAACGCAGGGAAGTCCACAAGCCCAAGCCGTCAAAGTTTTGTTGTTTGACTTCGGATAGTCCCAGATTTCGTCTAGTTTCGGATTAATGGCGATATCGCAGGCCATAATCTCGTCATTGACCGTATCCAACTTCCACTCCGTGAACTCCCAAGGAATCTTCGTTTCAATCTCCCCGCTATCGCTTATTATTTTCAGCTTGAAATTAAACTTATCATAAATTTCCTCCAGTTCCGGAATATATTTTTTCAGAGCCTTGATCGTTCCTCGGTTGCCGAACCAGACTATTTCCGGCGGGACATTCGAGCCGTGATCAGTCTTGAATTTGTTGTGATATTCCAAGCACATCCCGTCCGGTATGATTTCAATCGGCGTTTTGGTTCTTTCCCGCACCAGTTCGGCCATTTGACAGGTCGGCACGGTTATGCAGTCGGCCATTTCCAGCATCTCATCAAGTGAGGCGGTTTGCGTCGGCATCAGCCAGTCTGGATCGCAAATATCAAAGATTATTTTTTTTCCGATCTCTTTCAAATAGCGGACTTTATGGTTTATCATTGGCCCGTAGACTTTCTGCAGAATGACCACGTCAGCCAATTCAGCGTCTCTGGGATCGAGAGCCATGAAAGAATCCTTGATATATTTCATCGGCCACTTCACCCTGATTCGGATCGAGCCGGTGTTGGCGTGCTGGGGACAGCGGACGGAGAATGGGACAAAGGCGATTTTAATATTCTTCATCTTCATCAAATCTGAAAATTTCAATTATTTCTTCGGTAGCTTTTTCTGAATCCATTTCCGTGCAATTATCAATGCCAGTCCCATAGGTATCGAGATAAAAATTTCTATCAATAATTTCTTTGATTTTTTTCTGAATATTTTCCTTGTCTTCTTTCATTCTTTTAATCACTCCTTTCTAATTTTATCGTATAAAACCCTGTTGATTTCCCGTTCGGCCATCTTCTGTTCTTTGGTCCTTTGATTGGTCGCACTCGGATTCATGTGCCATATAACAGCGTCTTTATTCCAGACGAATTTGTAGCCGGCTTCATAAAGCCGATTAGCAAATTCCACGTCTTCAAAACCATAACCCGAGAATCTCTCGTCAAATCCGATGCTCCCGTCCTTTGCCTTGATTCGGGCAACTTCCGTCGCCATGGCACAATTCCCCGTAGTGAAATGACCTTTGCGGAAAGTGCCGCCCGTCCAGTCTTGATAATACTGCGTCATCTTACCTTCTTCGATCGGGACTGGAATTTCCTTGTCGAGGTAGGAACGTTGACTGGAGCGGTAGCCAACCTGAATCTCCTTTGGATTGAACTTCGATGCATACGCCGCAATTAAATTGTTGTTCGGCAGGCAATCATCGTCAACCATTATCAGGAGTTCACCGCTAGCGTGCCGGATACCGCAATTGCGAGCCACTGCGGGCGTCGCCCGGTCAACATTGCCCGTATCATACCACTTCAGAAAATACTTGGCATTGTATCCTCGTCTTTGGCCCCGGATAAACTGCTCGCTGGCATCCCAGTATCGGAGCATTTTTTGCGTTCCGTCCGTCGAGCCGTCCACACAGACGATCACCTCAAAAGGCTTATCCCAGATTTGCATTGAAAGCCGGCGAAGATGCCATTGCAAGGTGTCTCGCCGATTCCAAGAAGTTATTATGTATGAGACCAACATCTTTTTTATTGTTAATAATTATTTGCCGTCCAAGAATTATAGACATTTACTAAAAATTCAGGATACCAGTAATAAAGCCAACTAGTACTTTCTATTTGCAGTTCCTGCGGATACCAAACTGGAATAATTGTCTGCAGTTCACCTTTCATTTTATTTATTATTAGTTATTTTAGCTTATTGATTAGAAATCTTTGTCAAGTAAAAAGAGACGACGTCTATCTCGTAATTCTTTTAATTCAATTAAGAGCCTAACTGCCATTTCTATTGCTCCCTCGCCATTGGCTTTTTTATTTCCACCGACATCATCTTCAAAATTTTCAATTAAAAACTGCCCCAAAGCTTCTACTTGTTTTTGTGTTGGTGAACTACTATCGGGCTAAAGACCTGATAGCTTCCTG
>PCSG01000431.1 GCA_002772195.1 Desulfobacterales bacterium CG23_combo_of_CG06-09_8_20_14_all_51_8
TTCTGGATGACATGGGCTCCCGACTGGTAGTCGCTGCCCGTCGCCATGACTGCGGTGCCAGATTCACAGGGGCCGGGGGCGGCGGCTGTGTCTGGGCCCTGGGGGATGAAGAAAAAATCAAGGACTTGGCCGGCGCATGGACGGAACTCCTTGCCCAAAGAGAAGAAGCCTGTCTGCTGGATGTGGATATTGACGCCGATGGACTGATGACAGATACCAATCAAGCATTGAACCGATAAGGAACGAAACATGTATTTTCAAGATGTCATTCTTGGACTTCAAAAATTCTGGGCGAAAAAAGGCTGCGTTCTGGTTCAGCCTTATGACATGGAAGTCGGGGCCGGGACCTTTCATCCGGCCACGCTTTTAAAGGCCCTGGGTCCGGAGCCATGGAATGTGGCCTATGTGCAGCCGTCCCGGCGGCCCACCGACGGCCGGTATGGGGAAAACCCGAATCGCCTTCAGCACTATTATCAATTCCAGGTGATCCTCAAGCCGTCCCCGCCGGATATTCAGCAACTCTATCTTCAGAGTCTGAAAGTGCTGGGCATTGATCCGCTGGATCACGATATCCGCTTTGTGGAGGATGACTGGGAATCGCCGACCCTCGGAGCCGCGGGTCTTGGCTGGGAAGTCTGGCTCGATGGCATGGAAATCACCCAGTTTACCTATTTTCAAATGGCGGGAAGTATTGACGTTCATCCTGTGCCGGTTGAAGTGACCTATGGGCTTGAGCGGATCTGCATGTATCTCCAGGGGGTTGATAATGTGTTTGATATCCGGTGGAACGGGGAAATCACCTATGGAGATGTCCACCATCAACAGGAAGTCGAGCAGTCCACCTATAATTTTGAACAGGCCGATATTCCCATGCTGTCTGATTTTTTCCGTGCCTTCGAGGGGGAATCCACCAGGGCAATTGCCGCGGACCTCGTGCTGCCGGCCTATGAATATTGCCTGAAATGTTCCCATGTATTCAATCTTCTGGATGCCCGGGGCGCCATCAGTGTAACGGAGCGCACCGGATATATCGGCCGGATTCGGAACCTGGCCCGGGCCTGCGCCGAAGGGTATGTGCGGCAGCGGGAAGCCATGGGATTTCCCCTTATCAAATCGCAAATTGTTAAAACAACTTGATTTCCAGAGCATCAATAGAACAGGAGTTCGTATGAACCGGTTACTGGTGGAAATTGGAACCGAAGAAATTCCGGCGGGATATATCGTACCGGCCCTGGAATCGTTCAAGGCCGTTCTGACAAAAAAACTGGCGGACGCTCGCATCAGCCATGGGCAGATTACCCAATTCGGCACGCCCCGGCGTCTGGCCTTGATGGTGGCGGATGTGGCGGACAAACAGTCGTCTCTCTCCGAGGAAATCATGGGGCCGCCGGAACGTATCGGCTTTGATGCAAACGGCAGCCTCACGGTTCCGGCACTGAAATTTGCGGAAAAAATCAATGTGTCGCCCGGGCAGTTGCAAGTCAAGGATACGGGAAAAGGGAGATACCTGTATGCCGTGAGAACCGAACGCGGCATTAGCACCAAGACCCTGTTAAAGCAGATTCTGCCGGAATCCATTTTGTCCATCACTTTTCCCAAAACCATGCGCTGGGCGGACTTAAAAATTGCCTTTGCCCGGCCCATCCACAGCATTTGCGCGCTTTTGGGAAAGGACGTGATCGCGTTCCAGGTGGGCAATGTGAAAAGCGGCCGGAATTCCTTCGGGCACCGGTTCATGGCACCGGGAAAACTAACGCTGGCCTCGCCGGACCAATATCTTGAAACGTTGACCAATGCATTTGTTCTGGCCGATATTTCAAAGCGTCGCGAAAAACTGCTCCTTCAGATGACCGACACGGTGGCGAAAATTCAGGGCCGGATTATTCCGGATGAGGAACTGGTGGACACAGTGGTGGGTCTCATTGAATATCCGGCGGCAGTGGTGGGCCGGTTTGATGACGCTTTTCTTTCCCTGCCCCGGGAAATATTGATTACGTCCATGCGGGTGCATCAGAAATATTTTGCCGTGGTGGACGATCAGGATCAGTTGATGCCGTATTTTGTGGCAATCAACAACACCAAAGCCCGGGATATGGCGCTGGTGGCCAAAGGCCATGAGCGGGTGCTTCGGGCAAGGCTTTCCGACGCCCGGTTCTTTTTTGACGCGGATTTAAAAACCTCTCTGGACGACAAAAAGCAAAAGCTGGCCTCGGTTTTATTCCAGGCGAATCTAAAGTCCATGGCGGATAAGACCAGTCGGGTGGAAAAACTGGCCGTGTTTTTGTCCGCAGCGCTTCATCTGGACCTGGAAACCACCGCTCGGACCCTTCGGGCCGCCGGCCTTTGCAAGGCGGATCTGGTGAGTCATGTGGTGGTGGAATTTCCCAAACTCCAGGGCGTCATGGGCCGGGTTTACGCCCTTCAACAGGGAGAAGCGCCTAATGTTGCCGCGGCCATCGAGGAACATTACCAGCCGGCGTATGCCGGTGGACAGCTACCTGAAACCATTGAAGGATCAGTGCTCGGCATCGCCGATAAAATCGATTCTATCTGCGGGTGTTTCAGCGTAGGCCTCATTCCCACCGGGGCCTCGGACCCCTATGCGCTGCGGCGACAGGCAAACGGGATTATTCTGATTGCCCTTGAGAATCAGTTTGCCTTTTCGTTAACTGATTTGATCATGGAAAGCCTCAAACTCTATGATCAATCCGGCGGCGAAGCCATCAGCCGCTTGACGGAAAAAATTCTGGATTTTTTAAAAGGCCGCATGGCATCCCTGCTGGAAGCCGAAGGCATTTCAAAAGACGCTGTGGCTGCGGTGCTTGCGGTTTCTTCGGACGATATCCCCATGATATGGAAAAAGGCCCAAGGCCTGCAGGTGTTAAAAACCGCGCCGGATTTTGAAGTTCTTGCCACCGCGTTCAAGCGGGTGGTCAATATCATCAAAAAGGCCGATGCGTCGGAAACCATTGCTCAAACGGTTAATGATTCTCTTTTTGATCATGCTTCGGAATCCGCGCTTTTCAATCAATACAAAGATGTCCGGCAACTGGTGCTCCGTCATATTGAGACCGGCCATATCGACAAGGCATTCGCGGACATCGCTGGCCTGCGGGAATCCGTGGACCGATTTTTTGAAGATGTCATGGTCATGTCCGAAAACAGGGATATCCGGAGAAACCGGCTGGCCCTGCTGGGTCAGATAGCGGGACTCTTTGCGGAGCTTGCGGATTTTTCAAAAATTTCAACCTGATTTACAGGAACCTTTCGATTCAAGGAAATCGTCAAAAATTTACGGAGGCGCGACAAATGGCGGGTTATGATCCGGATAAAGACAAACAATTGAAGCAATGGAAATGCGAGGAGACCGGGCTGATGGTTTCCATCAATCAGTACGGGGAAGGGGAGCCCAAGCTTCAGATCGGTCCCCGCATCCTGATGAAAAAAGACGGGACCGAACGGGCGCCGGCCAAGGCCGGACGGCTGACCATGGAAGACGTGCTGTGGCTCTATGATATCATCGATGAAATCAAAGATGAACTGAGCAGCCGGGTAAATCCGATGAAGTAAAGAAGGCTGAAGTTTAAAGGCGGATGATGACTTTTGATGACGCACTTGTCCATCCGGTCATGGGACCGAAACCGGAAGGTCTTGGAAACCGTTGCATTATGGCTGCCAATGCCCCGGACTTTGACTGCCTCCATCGCCTGTTGAAGCAATCGGGGCGGTTCACCTCCCGGAATTTGTTCATGAGCCGGTTGAATTTCGGCTATGAAAATCCGGCTATCAGTCTTGTCGGGCCGTTCATGGGCGCCCCCTATGCCGTGATCCTGCTTGAATTTTTGATTGCCTGGGGAATTCAAGAAGTGATCTTTCTGGGATGGTGCGGGGCAATCTCTCCGAAAGTTCGCATCGGAGATGTGATTATCCCTGACCGGTCCTTTATCGACGATGGCACATCGAAAAATTACATGGAAAAGGACTTTTCGGACGATTGTGCCAAAGCCTCGGTCAGCCTTCAATCCCGTCTTAACGTCGCTTTTGCCAATCATCGGGTCGGTTTTCATGAAGGCCCGATATGGTCCACGGATGCCGTTTTTCGCGAAACACGGGAGAAAATTATTTTTTTCCAGCAGAAAAAAGCCCTGGCCGTGGAAATGGAAGCGGCGGCCCTGTTTGCCGCGGGCCGGTTCCGGGGGATTGAGGTGGGGTGCGTTCTGGTGGTATCCGATGACCTGTCTTCTTTAAAATGGAAACCCGGATTTCATGAACCGGTTTTTAAACAGCGCCGCCGTCAGGTATGTGAAATCCTCCAGAGTTTCTGAAAGCTTTGCCGGCAGGGAAATTCTAAAATTCCGAACCCTTCATGAACGAGGCGTCAATGACAGATCGCGTAATATCCGAAATTAAAAGCCGGGTTCAGTTTTTACGGGACACCTTGCATCAGCATAATCACCGGTATTTTGTTCTGGATGATCCGGTCATATCCGATGCCGAATATGACCGATTGATGAAAGAGCTCATTGAACTGGAAGCTGCCTGGCCCCAGCTTACCAGCCCGGATTCCCCCAGCGCCCGGGTGGGATCGCCGCCTCTTGAAAAATTTGAGGCCGTCACCCATTCCGTTCCAATGATGAGTTTGGACAAGGGGTTTTCCGAACAGGATATCATCAATTTTGACCTGAGGGTTCGAAAACTCATGAATCAGGACGCCGGGATTTTGTATACGGTGGAACCCAAGATCGACGGAATCGCCGTGGAACTGGTTTATGAGGACGGTGCGTTGATCCAGGCATCCACACGGGGGGATGGCCTGACCGGTGAACAAATCACCGCCAATGCAAAAACCATTCCCACGGTTCCTCTGAAACTGAGCCATGACGGACAATTTTCACCCCCTCCATTGCTTGAGGTGCGCGGGGAAATTTTTATCAGCCGTGAAAATTTTAAATCGCTTAATGAAGAGCGATTAAAGCAGAATCTTGCGCCCTTTGCCAATCCGAGAAACGCCGCCGCCGGTTCCTTGCGCCAGCTCGATTCGTCCATAACGGCCCAAAGGCCCCTGGAGATTTTTGCTTACAATGTCAGCCACCCCGATACCCTGGCAAGTTTTTCCCAGTCGCAGACACTTGAAATCCTCAAACATTATGGGTTGCGCATCAATCCGCTGATCCTTTTCCGGTGTCCACTCTCGGATGCTGTTGCTTATTACCGGGATCTGGACGAACGGCGACTGTCCCTTCTTTATGAAATCGATGGAATAGTGGTCAAGGTGGATGACTTTGATTTTCAACGGCGGCTCGGCGCGACATCCCGTAGTCCCCGGTGGGCTTTGGCGGTGAAGTTCGCAGCCCTTCAGGAGCGGACCCGAGTGGAGGATATTCAGGTTCAGGTAGGCCGGACCGGTGCATTGACGCCGGTGGCGCATCTTGCGCCGGTAAATGTCGCGGGGGTCATGGTCAGCCGTGCCACGCTGCACAACGAAGATGAGGTCCGGAAAAAAGATGTGCGCATCGGGGACATGGTTTTTGTTCAGCGGGCTGGGGATGTGATACCGGAAGTGGTGAAGGTCATCAGCGACAGCCGGACTGGGGCGGAACAGCCCTTTGTCATGCCGACGACTTGCCCTGTCTGCGGCATGAATGTGGTTCGGGATGAAGAAGCGGCGGTCACGCGGTGCGTCAATGAAGACTGCCCGGCCATTATAAAGGAAACCATCCGCCATTTTGCCGGAAAAGGCGCCTTTGATATTGATGGTCTGGGCGAAAAACTCATTGATCAGATGGTAGACCAGAAATTGATTGTGTCCTATGCGGATTTGTTTCGATTAACCGTCGATGTTTTAAAAGATATGGACCGCATGGGAGAAAAATCCGCTGAAAATATTGTACGGGCCATTGAAAATAGCAAAGCCATCAGTTTTGCGCGGTTTCTGTTTGCCCTTGGCATACGCCATGTGGGGGAACATATCGCCCGGTTGCTGGCCGATGCGTTTGATGATATCGACGCCATCGCCAGGGCCAGCCTGGACGATCTGATTGCCGTCGACGGCATCGGCCCTATTGTCGCCAAGAGTATTGTGGATTTTTTTTCCGTTGATAAAAATCAGGCGATGGTGGCACATCTCATCTCGTCCGGCGTTATCATTGAAAAAAACAAAACGCTTAAAACTCGGGCCATGCTGAACGGATTGCGGTTTGTACTGACCGGCCAGCTGGAAACCCTGACGCGGACCCAGGCGAAGAAATTTATTGAAGATGCCGGGGGGGTGGTTTCCGGAAGCGTCAGCAGTA
>PCSG01000193.1:0-4245 GCA_002772195.1 Desulfobacterales bacterium CG23_combo_of_CG06-09_8_20_14_all_51_8
TAAAAATGGACAAGATTTCTTTACAATTTTTCCCATTCCTCTTTCGATTTCCTGAGTGATGATGGATTCAAAAAGTCTGTTCTTGATCCTTTCTCATCATGTGGCGCCGCGTTATTAACCTGTTCTTCACATATGAGGGCAAGAGTTAACGGAAGCCCGAAAACCAAATTGCCGGGTGGATTTTGTCTTCCGCATCCGCCCGGCAATTGAATATCTGATTTTGCTTTTCCGGCCTGGGCGAAAATTTTTTTTCAGCCCTGGGCCTGATCCATCAATTATTTGCCGGTCAACTGATCCCACAGTTCCCGTTTTAAGACTTTTCCGGCCGGCGACACTGGAATCAGGCCGATGAATTGGATGGCCCGCAGTTTTTTATAAGCCGCCACACGCTCGTTGACATAGTCCATCAGTTCGTCGGCCGTTGCCTGCGCCCCGGCCTTTAGCTGGACAAACGCCACCGGCAATTCGCCAGCCGTTTCATCCGGTTTGCCCACCACCCCGCACATTTCAATCGCCGGATGGGTGAACAAAACTTCCTCCAACTCCCGGGGGTAGACATTGTAGCCTTTATATAGGATCAGGTCTTTTTTCCGGTCGGTGATATAAAAATAGCCATCCTCATCCTCCCGGCCGATATCGCCGGAATACAGCCAGCCGCCTTTGAGCACTTCGGCGGTGGCATCATCCCGGTTCCAGTAGCCAACCATGACCTGGGGTCCTTTGATGCAGATCTCGCCTTCCGACCCCGGCGGCAGATCTTCGCCTGTGGCCACATCCACCACCTTGCATTCCGTGTCAAATACCGGCAGCCCCACGGACCCGGGCTTTGTTTTTTCGGGAATCGCGGGATTGCACACAGCGCCCATGGCGCATTCGGTCATGCCGTAAGCTTCGATGACCACGCTTGCGGTAAATGATTTTTTCATGGACTCCAGAATGCGGGTTCCGGGGACAGGGGTTCCGGGGACAGTGTATGCAACTCTCATTCCTCTCTGATTCCCATCAATCGCTTCAATCAAGAAAAATTTCAACTAATTCATTTGGTTATCGACACAGGTCATTTCGTGTACGCCGGTTTCAACCCCTTGATTATAGGATAATGCCGGATATTCAGAGTTTTCAGCGAGGCTTTTTCAGATAGGGCTGTGGCGGCGATAACTGCATCCGCAAGCCCCACGCCATGGGACGCACCATAATCCCGCTTATAAAGTCCCGCAGCACGGGCGATTTCAGCGGTAACAGGCGCCACATGAAAAAGGGAAACAAAATCCTCCAGGGCGGTCTGCTCGTCACGGCCCTTGACCCCGGCAAACAACTCCGCGACAATGATGGATGAAAGGATGATCCGGAAAGCATGGGTGTTGACAAACGCCACGCCTTTTGCGTGGCCCGTGAAAAAATCCACCAGCACTTCGGTATCCGGCAGGATGATTTCTTCCATGGTCACGCCCTGTCCCATTCCGTCCGGATCGACCTGAAATCCGGAAGATCCGCCCGCTCCTTCCATATCCCAGCGGCCTTTTTCAGAATGGCTTCGCGATGATTGTCTCCCGATTGATCAATCAAGCGGTCAACCGCCTCCCGGATCAGCTCGCTTTGCTTTTTCCCCGCAATTTTCGATAGGGCCGCAAGATTATCCCGCTGGCTTTTGGTAAGGTATATTTGTGTTCGAATCATGATGCCTCCCTTTCAATATACACCAACTTTATACACCAATTCTTTCATCGTCAATCAGAAATCCGTTATCAACTATTCCATTGAAAGAAATTTTATAATACGATAAAAATTCCCTAGTTTGTTCCCGGGGGTCCCGGGTCCGCACACGCGGAAAAATATCAGTACCAATAAGGAGAACACATGCCATACACACTATTCCATGACTATTTCCCCGAGATTGCCGAAATGGAAACCCGGACCATCACCAATATTGGATGATGCGGGAATCGATTTGCCTCCCGGCAATTATGGGTTTCTTGAAATGTATTGCGATGAACCCGGGTGTGACTACCGTCGCGTCTTCTTTTGTGTGATGTTGGATGGCAGAACCACTCCCGAGGCGGTGATCGCCTACGGCTGGGAAAACCGCAAATTTTATGTCGACTGGATGGGCGATGACGACCCTCTCATCATCGATGATCTGAAAGGGCCGGCCCTGAATTTAAGCTCTCCGCAATCGCCTCTGGCCCCCGCCCTGCTGAACCTGGCGCGCAATTTCCTGCTCCGGGACAAAGCCTATGTTGAATGGATTTTCTCGACGAAACGGAATGGGACATGGAAATCCTTGATTTACCGGAAGCGTCGATTGCGCGACTGTATCTGGAGGAGCGCGCTGAAAATCTCGATCCATTTCAGCGGCGCTATATTCAGGAAATGATTTCCCGGCCCTACAGTTTTTTCCAGGTGGTTGATGTATCAGAGGGGAAAACCCTGACCCTTCGGGATTTATTCCTCAATCAACCCCACGTGGTCATTGAAAAACAGGCTTCCCGACCGGAGATCAAAGGCGAAATCCTGTTCACGCGGGTGATCTCGCTGGACGGCATCTCCGTCATGACCGGATGCATGACAGTTCTCATTCCGTCCCTTTATCACCCGTCATTGATCGATTTCCGAAAAGAACTGGCGGAAAATGAGGAAGGCCCGTTGACCCCTGAATTTCTGATGGAATATGAATTCGAGCTGCGGGAGCGTTTTTTTGAAATATTGCAAGATATTAAAAATCCACGGCTGCCGAAACTGCAAAACACAGACGGAGACCGGCTGGCCCCCGTCAAGCTGAAGTATCACCTGAACTGCTCACCAATGGAGGCGTTTGATCGCCTAAAATCTCTGGCGCAAGGCATCGACGATGAGGAATTGCTCATGGATTCGGAGCGGGACCCGGAGGGGGAGTTAAAGAGAATTCATTTCTCCTGGCTGAAAAAAGGAAATCCAAAAAACCCGGGATGGGAAAATACGGTGATGGGAACCATCGAAATCAATGAAAACCAGATGAACGTCGAGGTAAATTCCGTCAATCGTTCGGAAGCCATCAAATGGGATTCATGGGTGGACATTCCTGTCCCGGCTCTTGGGAATCTGACCCCCCGCGAAGCGGTCAATGACCCCGTGGGCAGGGAAAAGCTCGATGGGCTTTTTCTCCATTTTGAGTCCATGAACCGCAGCCAGGGGATCCATGAATTTTCTCCGGATATCGCCAAACTGAAAAAAATCCTGGGGATATGATTTGGGCTCAAAGATTCCGGCATATCCAAATTGATTATGTTAGAAAAATTTTTTCCCCTGCCCCGGCGACAACCTCTCCGATGATGCGCGACTGGCTCACGCCTTTGTGGATCAGACTTTCAAGCAGCCGCTCCGCATGATCTTCGGCAATGGAAATCAGCAATCCCCCGGATGTCTGAGGATCAAAAAAAAGATCCACCATCAGGGCGTCAATGCCGGGAGCACAGTCCACCATGGACAGCCGGAATTCCTTGTTCTTGAAGGCGCCGGCCGGCAGCAGCCCATACCCGGCGTACTCTACGGCTTCGGGCATGATAGGAACATCCGCGGCCCGCAAAAGCAGTCCGAAACCCGTGCCGATGATCATTTCCGCCAGATGTCCCAGCAGACCGAAACCGGTGATGTCCGTGCAGGCATGGACCGGAAAATCCGCCATGACCCTTGCGCTATCCCGGTTCAACGTGGCCATCAGCCGGATCACCCGGTCGGTCAATTCCGGCGTGGCCATATCCGCCTTGATGGCCGTGTTAATCACGCCCGTGCCCAGGGGTTTGGTGAGGATGAGCCGGTCTCCGGGTTTCATGCCGCCCTTGACCAGAACCCGGTCCGGATGCACGAACCCGGTCACGGATAGGCCATATTTTAGTTCGCTGTCTTCGACGCTGTGCCCGCCCACCAGCACGACGCCGGCCTCTTTCATTTTGTCGATGCCCCCCTCAAGAATCTTCCGCAGAATGGAGAGGCCCATCTCCTTTAAGGGAAAGGCCACCAGATTCATGGCGGTTTTGGGCTCCCCGCCCATGGCATAGATGTCGCTTAACGCGTTGGCCGCGGCGATTTGGCCGAACCAGTAGGGATCGTCCACAATGGGCGTAAAAAAATCAACGGTCTGGATCAATGCCAAATCATCGGAAATCCGATAGACTCCGGCATCGTCCGCCCGCGAAAGCCCAACGATGACGTTGGGATCGGTCGGGATTTCAAGCCCGCACAGCGCCCTGGCCAGGTCCCCTGGCGGCA
>PCSG01000193.1:4269-6278 GCA_002772195.1 Desulfobacterales bacterium CG23_combo_of_CG06-09_8_20_14_all_51_8
TGACGGTGCGGCTCAATCGAATTTTTTCCAGACTTGTCATGGGTGCTTCTCCTGTGAGTTGTCCGGGCCAGGACAGGCGTCACCCCTATCCCGGCCCGGATATCGCGGAATGCAGATCCCGCAGAATTTCCTGCAAATCTATTTCGTATTTCTCTGATATCTCTTTTACCGTTTCAAACAGCGCGTTACAACAAATACATTCGCCGGCGGCCGCATCATAGCGTTTAAAAACAGCTTCGGTCTCCCGGTACTTGCCGATAATATCCAGCACCGTCATGTCCGGGGTAATGTCGTTTTGCTTGATGGAGTTCATCGTATCAAACCGTTAAAACCCGAAGGCCGCCTGGACCGTGATAATATCGACGGTATGCGTATCATCATCCACCACGGACCATTCCGCCGTCAGCTTGTTGGCCGGTCCCTTGATATAATAATTGCAGCCGACGCCGGAAACCATAGTGTTGTCTGCTCCGGACGCATCCGGATGGATGAGTTCAAAATGGGTGAAGGGCTGAAAGTCGCCCGGCAGCAAAACTCCCAGTTTGGCCGTGTAGATGTCCCCATCCGTTCCGGCTGCCAAAGCGGACCAAGTCACGGGGTTGGCAACATTTCGAAGCATCAACCATGCGACTTCAGCGGTAATGGCGCAGGGTCCCGCGGGCAGGTCCAAGTGCATGTCAGTGGTATAAGCTCCATAATTGTGTTTTGCGCCGCCCGTAACCAGATCGGGCTGGAAGTCAAACCCGCCGCCGAAGGCCAGAATTTTCTTTTTCCCCAGATAAGTGCCCGCGTTAAACCATCCGGTTTCAGGATCAAACAGGTTGAAGCTGAGCCGACCCGCAAACCGGAGAGTGTCATCCGGGTTGGCGGCGCTGCCTTCCACCCCCTCGCCCACCATCAGCCGATATTGGAGTTTGTCTTCCACCACATTGCCCCACAAGGTGACGCTGTCATCTCGACCCACTTTTTGGGGATAAAGAATACCGCTGCGAAGCCCGCCCTGGCCCCAGTCCAGATCGGTTGTCAGCATCGACATGGTGGATGTGGTGCCGTAATTCCGGGTAAAGGGCACATACATGCGGCCCACCTGAACCATCAAATCATCTTTCAGAACCTTGTAATTAACCCAACCGTCCCGCAGGGCAAGGCCCGTTCCCAGCCCCATGCCGGGAGTGTCCAAGCCTTCCTGGCCGATACGGTCGCCGGCATAATGCATGAATACACTCACTTTTGGCGTTACCGTGCCGCTGACGCTGAAATAGGTACGACGAATCATGAAATCATTCAGACTATCGTCCCATTTCCCGTCGACATCCCGGTCAATATCCCTCACATACTGATACCAGGCCTGGGCCCAGTAACCGATATTCAGGGAAACATCACCTTCCCGATACACTTCAATCGCTCCGGCCAGTGACGGCAATACCATCAGTAAGATTAATAAAAACAGTGCTTTTTTCAACATTTTTTCTTCTCCTTTCAATTGAAATTAAACTATGGATTCAAACAATTACGGATAAAGCAACGCAAGGCTTTCAGGAATTTTTCGAATAATCTCCATCACCTGGGTGCCGGGATTCGGATTGGACAGCTCGCCGGCCATGCGGCTGATTTTCGATGCATCCCGGCAGGCTGCTGGAATTTCATGACCTATTCCCGTCAGCGCCGCAACCACACCGGTAAGAATGTCCCCTGTGCCGCCGATTGGTTCCAGGGCCGGCACCATGGGTGCGGAAATGGTTTCCAGAATCCCCGTGGCATCGGCCAGCACGTCCTGTTCACCCTTGACCATCAGGTACCGGGCCGCGTTGTTATAGCGATAGGCCATGGCGATGAGTTCCGGCACCCGGTTTTCTTCGTGAAAAATAAATCCCCGGGTATAAAACGGATGGGGAGCGGTTTCATCGGCCAGAAACGCGAGTTCTCCGATATCAGGCGTAAACACATCATAGCTATTTGCCTGGCCGCTCATTTTGGCCGCGTACATGAACCCGGCGTCGGCGATCAGG
>PCSG01000462.1:0-863 GCA_002772195.1 Desulfobacterales bacterium CG23_combo_of_CG06-09_8_20_14_all_51_8
TATCACGATTTCAGATCATTTTCTGACCTGGAAGCTTCCGGAATTTCAGGCGATGGAAGGGTTCCCGGCCGGTAAATCCCTTGTGGATCAGTTTATTTTCATCAACACGGACCTTCGGAAAAGAAACAATCAGGATATTCTGGCCAATGGCCGGAAAACGCAAAACCAGATCTTCTGGGAAGGCGCCTTCAGCCGCCTGCCCAACTCGGCTCCCCGGGCCGGATACGGCGACCAACGGGTTTATCAGTACAATGGTAGCACGATCGGCCATGCCGTTCACATGGGGATTGATCTGGCATCTCTCCAACATGCTGAAGTTTCCGCAGCCAACCGGGGCAGGGTGGTGTTTGCCGGAGATGCCGGCATTTACGGCAATCTCGTGTGTCTGGATCACGGGTTCGGGCTCATGAGTATTTATGGGCATCTCAGCCGGATCATCGTGAAACCGGATGACCTGGTGTCAAAAGGCGATATCATCGGTTACACGGGCGTTACCGGTCTGGCCGGAGGGGATCATTTGCATTTTGCCATGTTCATCGACCACGTGTTTGTGGACCCGCTGGAATGGTGGGACGCAACATGGATAACCAATAATATTACCCGTAAAATAGAAATGGTGCGGGCCATGGCCCAATGATAGTTTAAGTTTTTGGAGATGAATGACGCATGTCAAAATTCACGGTAAATAAAACTTACAAGGAAATAAACGAAAAAATCCGGTCCGGTCAGGTCGTGGTGGTGACCGCTGATGAGATGGTGAATATCGTCCGGGATAAAGGTGCGGTGGAAGCGGCCCGGAGCGTGGATGTGGTGACCACCGGTACGTTTGCCCCCATGTGTTCATCCGGCGCATTTATCAACTT
>PCSG01000462.1:890-5608 GCA_002772195.1 Desulfobacterales bacterium CG23_combo_of_CG06-09_8_20_14_all_51_8
CTCCCAGGTCTGGCTCAACAATGTGCCGGCCTATGCGGGCCTTGCGGCGGTGGATTGCTACATCGGCGCCACAGAACCCTGTCTTGAAGATCCGCTCAACAAGGTGTGGCCCGGCGAGTTCAATTATGGAGGAGGCCATGTCATTGGAGATCTGGTGGCCGGTAAATCCGTTCACCTCAAAGCCGCTGCCTACGGAACATCCTGCTATCCCAACCGGGGCATTGAAAAGGATGTCCGTCTGTCGGAGCTTCGTCAGGCCACCCTCTGCAACCCGCGCAACGGATACCAGAATTACAATTGCGCCGTCAATTTTTCCACCAAAACCATTTATACCTATATGGGAACATTGAAACCCAAGGTGGGCAACGCCAATTATTCCACGTCCGGACAGCTCAGCCCGCTGTTTAACGATCCTTATTATAAAACCATCGGGCTGGGGACACGAATTTTTCTGGGCGGCGGCGAAGGGTATGTGACCTGGCACGGCACCCAGCATAATCCGACGGTGGAACGCACGGAAAAAGGAATTCCCAAAACCCCGGCCGGTACCCTCTGGGTGATGGGGGACCTCAAATTGATGAAACCGGAATGGATTGTCGGCGTCAGCATCCGCGGTTACGGCATATCCCTGGCGGTCGGGTTGGGGGTTCCCATTCCCGTGTTAAATGAGGAAATGGCCGCATTTACCGGGGTCGCCGATGAAGATATTCTGGTGCCGATTGTGGATTATGGCTATGATTATCCCAATGGTATCAGCAAGAACTATGGCTTTGTCACCTATGAAGCATTGAAGAATGGGTTTATACCTTTCAACGGCCGGGAGGTGCCAACCGTGCCGCTGTCCAGCGTGGCCAAAGCCCGTGAGATTGCATCAACACTGAAAGAATGGATTCTGAACCGGAATTTTTTCCTGGGGGAACCGCAGTTTACACTGCCGGCCGGATAATCTTTTGAGGTGTCAGTGTTCAGGACAGTTGCCCTGGAACCTGACACCTTTTCAGAAACCAAAAGGGTTTGAATCAACTTAAATTTGGACATTGCCCGGGCAGGGGTTGTTCTTCATACGATACGAGGCATACCAGGATTGAAAAAAAAATCAGCACTTCAGACGACGGAAAAGAACCAGACGGTCTCTCCCAAAAGCAAACTCCGGGAGAATGCCGAAGCCATTGTCATCGCCATTGTTCTGGCCCTTTTTATTCGGGCTTTTGTTGTTCAGGCGTTTAAAATTCCGTCCGGGTCCATGAAAGATACTCTATTGATCGGCGATCATATCCTGGTTAATAAATTTATTTACGGCGTCACGTTGCCGTTTGTCGGAACAAGGATCATCCCCGTATCCGATCCGCAGCGCGGGGACATTATCGTCTTCCGGTATCCCGAAGATCCGGACAAGGATTTTATCAAGCGACTTATCGCCGTTCCCGGCGACACGGTGGAAATCCGCAATAAAAAAGTGTATGTCAACCATCAGCCGATTTCAGCGGATGCCTGCAAATATACCGATCCCCGGGTTCTGGACGGGGACATCAACCCCCGGGACAATTTAAAACCTCTGACCGTCCCGTCGGACGGGTATTTTGTAATGGGAGACAACCGGGATAACAGCTATGACAGTCGTTTCTGGGGCTTTGTCAGCCGCAAAGCCATTAAAGGAAAGGCATTTATCATTTACTGGTCCTGGGACTCCGAGGATTTCGGCGTCCGGTGGAAAAGAATCGGATCCATATTAAAATAGGGCATGGCGCCATGGCGTGGAACAGAAAAGACATTCTGGATATTGCATCCCTTTCGGTGGATGAAATCGCATCCATTTTAGACATGGCGGACGGGCTCAAGGAGATATCCGAACGGTCCATCAAAAAAGTCCCCACCCTGCGGGGGAAAACCGTTATTTTGTTTTTTCATGAGCCCAGCACCCGGACCCGCATCTCGTTTGATATCGCGGCCAAACGGCTGTCCGCGGATTCCATTTCCATCTCCGCGTCCACCAGCTCCATGGTCAAAGGGGAAACTCTGATTGACACGGCCAGAAATCTTGAGGCCATGCACCCGGATGTGATCGTGATACGTCATGCATCCTCTGGAACTCCCTATCTCTTATCCAGAAAAATTTCTACTCCCATCATCAATGCCGGCGATGGCACCCATGCCCATCCCACCCAGGCTTTGCTGGACATGATGACGGTCCGCGAGGCCAAAAAAAAATTACATGGGCTGCGCATCGCCATTGTCGGAGACATTGATCACAGCCGGGTGGCCCGATCCGATATCGAGGGGTTTACCAAAATGGGAGCCGAGGTCCGGGTGTCGGGGCCGCCGACCATGATTCCCAAAGGCATTGAATCTTTAGGGGCGCAGGTGATGTATGATTTTGACGAAGCCATTGATGGGGTGGATGTCATCATGATGCTCCGGATACAGAAGGAACGGCAGCAGAACTTTCTGTTTCCCAGTGAGCGGGAATACGCCCAAAGATACGGATTAAACTCGACACGGTTGAAAAGAGCAAAGCCGGATGCGATGATCATGCACCCCGGGCCGCTCAACCGGGGCGTTGAAATTACGCCGGATGTGGCGGATAGCATTAATTCCGTGATTTTAAGCCAGGTGACCAACGGCGTGGCCCTGAGAATGGCGCTTCTATATCTGGTCGCAGGAGGATTGCATAGTGCGGATGATCATTAAAGGCGGGCGCGTTTTGGACCCCGGCCATATGGACGCATTGGCCGACATCGTCATTGATGACGGCGTGATTACGGATATTCTCCCATCGGTATCCAGGGACATGCCGCCCATCGGCAAGAATGATCAGGTGATTGATGCGGCGGGCTGCCACGTGGTTCCGGGACTCATCGACATGCATGTGCATCTGCGGGACCCCGGCCAGGAATATAAGGAATCCATTGAAACCGGCATCCGGGCCGCTGCGGCAGGCGGATTCACCGCTGTCTGCTGCATGCCCAATACCCAGCCGGTCAATGACTGCCGTCAGGTCACCGAATATATCGTCAAGACCGCCGCCGCTTTTCATTCCGTTCTGGTGTATCCGGTGGGGGCCATCAGCCGGGGTCTTAAAGGTCTTGAGCTTTCCGAATATTTCGAATTAAAGGATGCCGGAGCGGTTGCTGTTTCCGATGACGGGATGCCGGTGGTCAACTCTCAGCTGATGCGCAGGGCATTGGAATATGCCCAAGGCGCTGGGCTTCGGGTTATTTCCCATTGTGAAGATCCGGGCCTTTCCGGCGGCGTGATGAACGAAGGAGAAACCGCCACCCGTCTGGGCCTTTCGGGAATCCCGAACGCCTGTGAAAGCATCATGGTCATGCGCGATATTGCCTTAAGTGAACTTACCGGCATACCGGTTCACATCGCCCATGTCAGTACCCGGGAATCCGTGCATGCCGTTGCCGATGCCAAATCCCGGGGGATTCGCGTCACCGCTGAAACCGCGCCGCATTATTTTACCCTGACCGATGCGGCGGTGGAACAATATGATACCCACGCCAAAATGAATCCCCCCCTGCGCTCCGAAGACGACCGGGAGGCTGTCCGCAAAGGCCTTGCCGACGGCACCCTCGATGTCATCGCCACAGACCATGCGCCCCATTCAGTACTTGAAAAGGAAGTGGCATTTGATGATGCGCTAAACGGCATTATCGGTCTGGAAACTTCTCTTCCTCTGGGATTAAAACTGGTGGAAGAAGGAATCCTTTCCTTTGACGCCCTGATCTGGAAAATGTCCAAAAATCCCGCCGGAATCATCGGTCTTGCCAGAGATATCGCCGTAGGCGAGGCAGCCCACCTGACAGTTATTGATCCGAAAAGACCCTTTACCTATGATGCCGGCAACGGATTTTCCAAAAGTAAAAATTCCCCCTTTTCCGGGTGGCGGTTTTCTGGAAGGGCGGTTTATACCATTGTCAACGGCCAGGTGGTTTTTGAAGCCGGGCAAAAACAGTCTCTGTGATTTGAATCCTTCCATGCTTGAAAACGCGCCCCATATCCTCATCGTCGATGATGAGCTCAGTATGAGAGAATTTCTCGAGCTGATGCTGGTCAAGACAGGTTACCGGGTCACCTGTGCGGAAAACGGACGGCAGGCTCTCAAACTCATTGAGAAAACCGCTTATAATCTGATTCTTTGCGATATCCGGCTGGGGGACATCAGCGGGCTGGATGTTCTGCGAACCGCCAAATCTCTTCACGCTAATACCATTGTGATCATGATATCCGCCTATGCCACGGCGGAAAATGCTGTGGAAGCTATGAACGACGGGGCCTATGATTTTCTGCCCAAGCCTTTTGACAACCGGGAGCTGAAGCACACCATCGCCAAAGCCCTGGATCTGCGGACCCTGACTGAAGAGAAGAAAAGCATCGATGATGAACTCAAAAAAAATATGCATTTCGGGCTGCTGGTGGGCAACAGCACCCGAATGCAGCATATTTACGAGGTGATCAAGCAGATTGCGCCGACCCGGACCAATGTGCTGATTACGGGGGAAAGCGGCACCGGAAAAGAGCTCATCGCCCGTTCCATTCATCAGCAAAGTGACCGCCCGGACAAACCTTTTGTGGTCATCAATTGCGGCAGCATACCGGAAACGTTAATCGAAAGTGAAATTTTCGGATATAAAAAAGGCGCATTTACCGGCGCGAGTCAGGACAAGAAAGGGCTTTTTGAAGCGGCCGATACCGGAACGGTTTTTTTAGAC
>PCSG01000462.1:5624-6034 GCA_002772195.1 Desulfobacterales bacterium CG23_combo_of_CG06-09_8_20_14_all_51_8
GCCCCGCCATGCAGGTCAAGCTGCTGCGGGTGATTCAGGAGCGGGTGTTTAAGCCGGTAGGCACCAATGAGGACGTGGCCGTGGATATCCGGATAATTTCCGCCACCAACAAGAAACTGGATGAAGAGGTGATCGCGGGTAAATTCCGGGAGGACCTGTTTTACCGCATCAATGTGGTTGAAATCAAAGTCCCGCCGTTAAGAGATCGTAAAGGTGATCTGCGGGCCCTGGCCCAGCATTTTTTGGATAAATATTCCCGGCAGTCCGGCAAGGAAATCACCAAAATATCCTCCTATGCGGTGGATCTCCTGCAGAAATACAATTTCCCGGGCAATATTCGGGAGTTGGAAAATCTTATCGAACGCAGCGTGGCCCTTTCCAGCACCAATATTATTCTGCCGGACAGTCTG
>PCSG01000462.1:6083-6182 GCA_002772195.1 Desulfobacterales bacterium CG23_combo_of_CG06-09_8_20_14_all_51_8
GTTATGATATCGATGACGTCCCAAACGGCGTGTCTCTGGACACGATCCTTGAGGAAATTGAACGCGCCTATGTTGAAAAAGCCATGCGATGCGCTCATG
>PCSG01000235.1 GCA_002772195.1 Desulfobacterales bacterium CG23_combo_of_CG06-09_8_20_14_all_51_8
CACAAATTTCTATAATTCAAAAAAAAAATCAAATTCATAAAAAAACTTGACATGACTTTAAGTCGGGTTTAAGCAGATACTCTTATAACGCAGTGCATTATGCCAAGATAGAATTTAACTACCCGCATAAAATACCGCCGTTAAAAGATTTGAACCGGATTTTCAGAGAGCTGCCTTACTGATCAAATCCGCGTTGAAATCTTTAGAGTTACCAACAGATATTCCACCGATAGACCTTAAGCTTTTCCTTTATAAGTGCCTGAACATCAATTCATTGAGCGGCTGTTAGTACGGATTCAATTTCAAACAAATCGTATTGTAATTCTTTCGGATACTTGCAAATCTTCATCGAAACAGCACAAAAGGAGGACAGTTGATGGCGACACACCCGGTAAAAATTATGATCAAAAAAGTAAAAACTGACCCAAGGTATTATCCCCGTTTCCAAGTTGATCAGGGAAGAGTCATAGAATTTGTTGAGGCCATGGAATGCGGCGAATATTTTCCGTCCATCAAAGTGGTAAAAGATAAAAAAACCGGTATGTACATACTTCTGGACGGCAAACATCGACTGGAAGCACACATACTGCGAGGTGAAGTAGAGATTTTGGCTGACGTATTCTTCATTCAGGAAGAGCACTGGCTGATGGCTGCCGCAAGATTTAATGGCAAGAGCTCAAAACCGCTACACGCTGATGAAATAAAACAGATTATTGCCGCATCATGGCGAGCTGGAATCAAAAATACAGATGAGATCGCCCGGGAAATGGGCCGCACCGTGCGATATATCGAGATGGTTTTAAAACCCGTCCGGGATGAAGAACGCAATAAAAGGAAGGACAAAATATTGGATCTGCATCAGCAAGGGATGAGCCAGCGCGAGATAGCTTCTGAAGTCGGATTCGCTCTTTCCGCCATCAATAAGACCTTAAAATCAAACGGAGACGCCCAAAATGATACGTTTCAGGAACCAAACGGGGGTATTTCAGAAAAGACTGATGAATCTCCCGGAACCGACAAGGTGTTCTCAAAACGAAGTGATTTCGTTTTGAGAACACCTAATGAAGACTACAATATCAGCAGCTTAAACAGTTCACCAGAAAAATCAGGCCAGAATTGTGAAAGGCCAGCGCCCATAAATTCAATGGAACGGGAACTCGATGAAGACGGCAATAATGAATCGATTCTGAATCCAACCAAGGACATTTTCGGAACGCCTGATGAACTCCCTGAAGTTGATCAGGTGTTCGCAAAACGAACTGAGTTCGTTTTGCGAACACCTTGTGAGAGTAACCATATCAATATGTTAGACACATTTCCCCGAAAATCAGACCCAAATTGTGAAACGGCAACACCCAAAAATTCAATACAAACCGGCCCCCCTCCCGCTGATAATAAACCTCACAATGATCCCGGTCCCACCCAAAAAACAACACGATACCCTTCTTATCTTGATCAGATTGATTTCTATCGGGAACTTCCGGTACAGAGCCAGCATGCGATCCGGGCGATGGAACTGGCCAAAAAGTACAAAATGGATATCATCGACATGGTCAAGGAGATTGATGAACCTGTCATTTGGATTAAAAAAGTTTTGGTGGCCGCCATGGCGCTTTCTTTAATGCGTGGTGATAAATTAGATGATGCTTCCAGCGTAGAAACTTTGCTCGGGATCAACTTTAATACAGCCAGGTGTATACAAAGTGCTTTGCCGTTTCAGACAATGCTTTGTCCCATTTCCCCGGATATGGAACAATGGGCTAAAGACAATCTTGCATCAAATGATCTGGATTTGATTTTGAGACTTGTCGACGTCAATAAAAGCGATCTCCCTCACCTCCTTAAAGGCGAGACCCCTCCAAAAAAGACCAACTGTTTTAAAGAGCTGCCGGACTGTTATAAGGATCAGCTTCAAACAAACATCGCCGTGCTTCGTGAACTTCGTGACCATGCCAGGAATAAAAGGTTTATCGGCGACTCCGCCAAACAACTCCTGGTGCATTTGAACAAAAATGTGACGGTGATTAACGAGATATTTGATGGGCTGCGCGAGAAAAAATCATTGTGATTATGACGTAAAAACAACTGGATATAAACACATTAACGGGCAGGATTGAAATGGATTATACACTACAATTCAAGGGTTTTGTGAAATCGACTGTGCGGAAGAATACGGCGGTTTTGCCGGATTTAACTCAAAAGGAAATTGAAACGGAATGCTGGGCAGCTTTGGCAGTAGCTATTCATCGATGGGATGGCTCCAAGGGGAAACTCAGTTCATGGGTTTACGCAGCCGTGACCGGTCGCATGAAGGATCTGCGAAAACGGCTGGCAATCCAACAAGAAATCAACCAGGAGTATTCGGAATTTTCGGCAATGGATAACGATGCGGAAATAATGGATCAGGCAAACGATGATGATCTTCCATATCTTGATTTTATTGTATTTTAGCCTGAAGGTATCTGACAGATACCTTCTCAATGTATAGCCTTGTACCCAAAAAGTAAAATTCTTTTTGGGTACATATCAGGCTAAGAATAAATCAGGCTTTCGAATCTCAATTACCTCCCCCTTTAATTCCCGCTGGAGTTCCCTGATAATTTCCGGATCAATCAAAGCGCTGCTTTCCAGCCAGTTTTTTTTTCCTCGTGTCCTTTTCACCGCCCTGATTTTCGCCCATGGCAACTTTTCTTTAAGGAGCACGGCCGGAAGGTTTTTGCTTCCCCGCGATAAATAGACCGTGACACCTGATTTTTCTTTCATGGTTTTGGACACGTAAAACCAAAACGGAGCGCCCTTCTGGTACAAGGACAATTCTTTCGGCACCCATTCGGGCTTTAACATGACGCCTTGGACATTATCCCCAAGACGGATTTTCGCTTTAACAGGATCAACGGTATGAATAACGCCTTCAACCGCCTGATGCGCTTTGCGTTTCCATTTTTCATATAAATAAACTGTTTCCATCTGCTCCAGATTCCGCCCAAACAATTGTCGGCAACGCTTAATGATATGTTTATCGAGCTTTTCAAATGTGACTTCCGCAGCACTCAAGCCGCCATAAACCACACTTGAACCAAACAGATCGGTTTTGGCCGTTTCCATGGCCGAGGGAGCCGGAATAACCGGGGTTACGCTTTTATCTTCAATATCCACCAGGCATTCCCGAACCTTAAAATATTCACAGACTGCCTGTTCAATGGCCAGTTCCAGGGCAAACGCCACCCGGTCTCGCGGCAGGCGGGTCTTTAATCCTATCGCCGCAATCAGTTCATGTATTTCCTTCTGCTTTTCTTTTTCCTCAATCATTTTTATTTGACCCGTGCCGAAAAAACTGCCCTCACTCTATAATATTATATAGGGGGACATCAAAAATTTGCTTCCATGGATTTGTGGCGGCAGACAGGACAAAACTTTAAAAACAGGGGTTTCGCACAGGATTTCAATATAAATTTCTCAAAAAAAGGAGGATTCAAATGACAGACATTAATCAAGACGCTGGTCCATCCCGGTGGGAACTTCTTGCACGGGAAAGAAACGCCCGAGTGGTTCTTTGCCACACGCCTGATACCTATACCTTAACAGAACTCACCAGGTCCGCTGACCGTGCCATGCGGGTGTTGCGGGACAGAACATTTACCACACTGTCCATTGAAGAAGTGAGCCCTCTTTTTCTGGAGTACAATGACACCATCATCCGGTTCCATAAAATCATCAAAAAAATATGTAAGCTGGTTGATATCAATTACAGACCGCCGCGAACAATCGCCAAAATGGTTCAATATCAGCAAAATGGCGGTACGGATGATTCTGCAATGGTTGAAAATGGTGAAGACTCGGTAGACCATAAAAAAGCAGACCGGCTTTCATAGCTGGTTTAATACAGTTTTTTTACCATAGTACAATTGTACTGTGAGTCGCCCATTTCAATATCAATGGGACAACGGACTTGACCAGAAAACCCTGGCGTAGCCCGATAAAAGATAGGTTGAGCGAAAAAAGCCATCAAAGGCTTCTTCTTTGATGCGCCGCCATTGGGGTTTTCTCGTTTTTGAAAATAGTTTTCAAAAATAAAGGCGACCGCTGCTTCCGGTGAAGGAACGATTAAAAAAAAATAACAGGTGAAGTGTATCCTTTCTCATGAGGGATGGGTTTCGCCGATGTGGATATATGGTTCCCGGCTTATTGTCGGAGTGCCCTAGGAAATCAGTTCAGACAGGATAGTTGCCGGTCTTAACTCTTTTGCGGAGCATCCGGGCATATAGGTTCGGGATTTTTTTATTTAAAAAACAAAAAAGGAGAAAAGCGATGTTGAACAAGACCATGTTAATCGGAAGATTAGGCCGTGACCCGGAGACAAGATATACAAAAGGCGGGCAGGCAATCACAAGTTTTTCAATCGCCACCACCCTGTCATGGAAAGACAAGACCAGCGGTGAAAAAAAGGAGACAACGGAATGGCATCGGATCGTGGCATTTAACAAGCTGGCTGAAATTTGCAGCCAGTACCTGTCCAAAGGAAGGCTCGTATATATCGAGGGACGACTGCATACCCGCTCCTGGGAACAGGACGGCATCACCCGCTATATAACGGAAATTCTGGCGTCCGACATGCACACTTTCGGAACAAAAGAATCCAATGAGAAAGGAGCGACAGATAATCATGCGGACAGCAACTCTCCCCCGCCACCGGAAACATATCCGATGGATGACGACATTCCATTTTGAGCGGACTGAATCCCGACCTGAATGCCGGGGTTTTAGCGCCCAATAACAGATCCATAAACATAGGGAGTTTGTCACGTTTTGCGTGAACTCCTTTTTTTATGCCCAACGAGAATAGGGGACATCGCGTTTTACGCTTTGCTCCCTTTTTTAATGCCTAAAAACAAGGAAGGAGAACCAGCATGGATTTTATTGAACTGCTGCGGCAGGGGTTAATGAAACTCAACGACAACAGCGATCTTGGAAATCGAAGCACCTATGTGGGGTCCAGCGATGTGGCCGGATGTCCCAGGAAAGCAGTGCTGTCGAAAACAGAACCGCCCGATCACGAACTGGCCACCTTGATAAGATTTTCAAGGGGTCATCTGGCAGAACAACTTATTTTATCAGCGATCAAGGACACTTCCTATAAATGGGAATATCAGAAAGAAGTGAGTCACAGGGAAAGACCCTTTAAAGCGCATATCGATTTCGTCTTTAACGGAAAAAGCGTTTTGATGGTCCTGGAGGTGAAAACGGTTTCGGCAATTCCGAAAACTCCCTATGAGTCCTGGATTCAACAGATTCATTTTCAAATGGGGTTGCTGCAGGAAAAAAACCCTGGAAAACAAATCAGGGGATGTGTGCTTGCCATTGATTTAAATGCCGGGGAAATTGCGCTCTTTAATGGTTTTGAATACAATTCCATGTTGTATGAGGGCCTGCTGCAAAAAGCCTCCCACATTTGGCAATGCGTTCTGGACACTAAAGTAAAATCCCAAACCCAAACAAGTCCGCTTTGCGCCTGGTGCCAACACCGGCCGGAATGCCCTGCTTATGACAACAGCATGGTTATTCCCGAACTGCCGATTGAGGACGAACTGACCCAATACCTTGGCTTAAAAGCGACCAAAAAGAATTCAGAAACGGAACTGGCAAAGCTGACCAATTTTTTAAGATTCGCTATTGCCAATGCCAACCCCGATGGAATGGCAATCAAAGTCGGCCCGAATGTTGTTCGGACCAATGAAAGAAACTGGATTGTCGTCGAATAATTCATTTTAACCAGTTCCCTATTCCCTTCTGACATCAATGTTTTCCATGATTCGAGTTATTATGACTATGGGATAACTGTTTGTCAGGCAGGGCACCAGTGGAGAAGGAGAGAATATGCCAGTCACGATTGAAAAAGAAATTAAAAAATCCGGTCAAGTAATCAAGAAGATATATGAAACGGTTGCTGAACGGGTACAGAAATTCAGGGATGCTTGTCCGATTTCCGAAGGATGGGCGTTAACAACACAGATCAATTTTCCAGATGGGAACATGGTGCTTGCCATCGCCCAGATGATTAACCCGAGCGGTTCAACTGTCGCAACAGGGACCGCTGAAGAGGTGCGCAATGCCAATTATATTAATAAGGGATTTGCAATTTATTAATATACCGTTTATAATGTCTTCAAACATCAAACCGGGAGGTTTTGAACATGAAGACATCGAT
>PCSG01000459.1:0-4034 GCA_002772195.1 Desulfobacterales bacterium CG23_combo_of_CG06-09_8_20_14_all_51_8
TATCATTTTCAGCCTTATCCTGATGGGCCCCCTGGCCCACGGGGGCCTGGCCCTGGCCGCATCCATCGCCTCCATGATCAATTTTCTGCTTCTGGCCGCTGCCCTCAAAATAAAATTAGGCGCCCTGGGCGGTAAAAAGATCATTGAGTCTGTCGCCAGATCCGTGCTATGTTCCCTGGTCATGGGCGGCTGCCTGCTGGCGCTGACCGGATTTTATCACCCGGCGGACCCCGCCGCCCGGGCCGGGCAGATGGGGATCGTGGCCGGGGCGGTCCTTCTCGGCGTCGGCGTTTATATAACGACAGCCTGGTTTTTAAAATGCCGTGAACTTGAAGATATCATGAACCTCTTTCGGAAAAAAGGCCCGTTCCTGCCGTGAAACCGTATCATGTAGCCATCGGCTTTTTTTTCGCCGGGGCGCTTTTAATCGTGTCCCTGGGATTCATTGTCTATGGAGACAATGGGTTGCGGGACTTCAACACCCTGAAACAGGAATTGCGGAATTTAAAAGCCGCAAACGACCTCCTTCAGCAGGAAAACATTGATTTGCACCGAAAAATCCAGCGGCTGAAGGAAGATCCGGAGTTTATGGAAACCATCGCCCGGCAGGAACTCAAAATGATTAAAAAAGATGAGCTCGTGTTTAAATTCAAGGAAGACGACGCGGACAAAAATCAGACACCCATGGCGCCAGAGGAAATGAAACCAGAGGACATGAAAAAGGAAATTCCCCATGAATGATCCGGCCCCGAGATATACCCGAACCCTGGCAAGACTGTACGCGGATCAGGGGCACTATGACAAGGCACTGGAAGTTTACCGGCATCTGATGAAACAGTTTCCGGACCGCCGGGACATTTCAGAAGGATTTTCGGATTTAAAGGAAAGAATTCAGCGGATCCAGACCTCCAACGAACCGGAACTGGCCCCGTTGTTCCGGGAGTGGTTCGATCTTCTGATCAAATACAAGCAGTCCCATCCGGCGCCCCAAAAAATGTGAAGTTCATCCCAGATCCATTCGCCGGCAGGCCACGATCCGGCCGTCTTTCTCCCGGACCGATGCGGCCGCCACGTCCGGATCATGCTCAAAGCACAGTACCCAGTTTTCCGCCGCAGCCCGGGAAAGGATGTTCTGCTTTTCCGCCATGAGGATCAGGGGCTCGTTGTCATAAGCCATGTTCCAGGCAATGGGAAGGTGCGCGGAAGTGGGAATCAGGTCGGCGCAGAAGAAAAGGGCCGTGTCCTTACCCTTGACGAGAAGATGCTGCTGGCCCCGGGTATGGCCGTGAGTAACGATCAGATCAATACCGGCGAAAAAATCATCCTTTGGCCCGTCGACCAGATGAAGGACCCCATGATTTTCAAGGGGCATGAAATTATCCGGAAGGTAACTGGACTGGTCCCGCACGGATGGGTGGCGAGCCAGGTCCCACTGGGCCTGCTGGACATGGTAGACGGCATGGGGAAAGGCGGGGACCATGCGATTGCCCACCCGGCGGGTGGCGCCGCCGACATGATCAAAATGCAGATGGGTCAGGAAAACATCGGTGATATCGTCAACAGTCAGGCCTCGTAAGGCCAGGCGTTCGGCCATGGACGCCCCGGATGCCTGGATGCCGTAAATTTTTCGGAACTTTTCCGGAAGGCTGTCCCCGACCCCGGCGTCCACCAGGATAATTTTGTCCGGTCCCCGGAGGATCAGTGACCGGGCCTGCATGGGAATCCGGTTGTCGGAATCAGCGGGGATTTTCTTCGCCCACAGGTTTTTGGGCACCACCCCGAACATGGCGCCCCCGTCGAGAAAAAACAGGTCTGTTTCAACGCAGAAACAGTCATATAATCCGAATCGCATCATCCTCCTGCCGGACGTCCTAAACCTTCAGCCTTCGGTCTTCGGTCTTCAATCTTTCCTAAGGCCTCTTCCGCTTCAGGGAACTTAAGATATCCCGGATGGATTCGGAACGATCGTCGGCTTGAAGGTATCGGACGATTTTAAGTGCGGTTTTACCAATGACCGGGATTTTCCAAACATAAGGAAGGGTGATTTTAAAATTCAAGAGATTGGATTCACCCGGCCGGAGGTCTCCCGACTGGGTCGCCCGGGTGTCCTGCTCCGATATCAGCGCGTCCATTGAAAACCGGAACTGAAGCCCGGAGCGTTTCGCAGGCCCCTGTTTTTTCGAGTTTCTGGGTTCGGCGCCGGAGGAAGGCCCCTGATCTTTTTCTTTTTTTTCCAGCCGCTCCACCACTTCAAAGGCCCGGTCAATCTTTTTATCATTGGATTTTGTCGCCGTCATACGCCCCCTTTCCGACACGTATTAATGTTTTACAAATTTTTTCAACATCGTCGATGGCTCTTTCAACCTGTTGGGTTAATTTTTTATTGGATTGCACCATGTACGCGTATTCATTAAGGTTCAGCCCCCGGCGGTTGAAATTCTCATAAACGGACCGGGCCGGAAACACCACGGGCAGACAGGCGACCTGGTGGGGAAGAATGTCCTGAAAATAATCAAAGCAGTTCTGCCAGTTCTGAAGCGGGTGCGTAAATACCGGCAGCACATGAAACTGGCCTTGTTTTTCCGGAACCGCCCGGATGATTTCCTTGATGATGGGATACAGGTTGTTCATGAAAGCGGATTCGTCATTGGTGGACATGCGCATGGGGATCACCACGAGATCACAGAAGGCGCAGGCGAACCGGGTGTGCAGCTTGCCGGTGCTTTCGCCGGGGATATCCATGATCATGAGTTCATTGTAGGCGGATATGGATTTGATTCCCTGCTGAAACACTTCCTTCTGAGTGCTGGAAATATGATGAAACGACACCCGGCCCGGATCATAGCCCAGTTCATCCCGCTCGTCCCACCAGGCTTTGAGGGTCCCCTGGGGATCCAGCTCCACCAGGGCGATGGAAGCGAACCGGCGGTTCATATACCTGGAAAACGCCGTATTCACTGCGAGCGTGATTTTCCCGGTCCCGCCTTTCGTCTGAACAAAACCGACAATCATCGAGTCACCGCGGAAGTCTTTTTGAACCTGCCACCCATGCTTTCCCCTTCTCCTGTTTCTATTCGGCCGATTTTTTCCGGGCGGCACGCCGGGGCGCTGTCTTTACCGGCCCCTCCAGGGCCTGGGCCCCCCGCGCCTCCTTTGCCAGCCGGGCCACTTCCGCGATGTCCGCATCCGAGAACACGCCGTTCACTCCTGAAATCGCAGCCAGTTTCATCCCGTGCTTGATCCCCAGCTTGTAAATTTCCTTGACCTTCTGCCATTCGATTTCCCGGCCGATGGTAAAGATTTCATACCGGCCTTCAAGGGCCAGCACGATGGTTTCCGCCAGACACGCATAAGCCACTCGTGGCGGCAGGCCGATGTCCTTCATCTCGACATTGTCGCCGGGCAGCAGAATCTCGCCGGATTCGATCACCAGAACATCCGGCCGTTTGGCCACATCTTCCTTGCTCAGATCCAGGGGCCTTGCCACGTCCGTGATGATGCAGCCGGGCTTGACCTTCATGATGTCGATCACGCTTTTCCCGCCGCCGGCGGATGTCGCGGTGACGATAACGTCCATGTCCGCCAGATATTTGTCCGCCCGGGTGGAAATTTCAATCCTTGTTTCCGGCGTCTCGTCTAAAATGGATTCCCGAAGGGCCAACAGCTTGGAATGACGGACATCGACCAGGTAAAGATCGGTAAAGGCCATGGCCAGCAACCGGCAGCACACGGACCCGATGGCGCCGGTGGCGCCCACCACCATGGCATTGCCTTTGAGTTTCTTGCCCCGTTCCACGGTCATGAGTCCCATGCGGCGGCCCGCATCAGCGGCGGCCCGCATCAGCGGCGGCCCACAATGCGCCGGAAGCGCTGTAGCTGTTGCCTGTGGTGATGGGGATGTCCGCCAGCTTGGCCACGGTTTTTCCCGCGTCCCCCACCACTTTGGTGAACGCGCCCAGGCCCATGATCTGGGCGCCCATGCGTTTGGCCATTTTGGCGGCCTGAAGCAGCCGCTTATAAGTGAACTCCGCGCT
>PCSG01000459.1:4043-6168 GCA_002772195.1 Desulfobacterales bacterium CG23_combo_of_CG06-09_8_20_14_all_51_8
CATCTGTTTGGGGGTGCCGCCCACCGTGATCAGCCATCCTTCGGCTTCCACACCGGTGGGGGATTTGATGCCGGTAACCTTGGAATACACAAACGGCGGCGAATAAGCGATAATCTTCTCCACGGCGTCCATAAACCCGGATGGCGCATACCGGGCCGCGAGCTTGATGGTGGGATCTTTTTTAAGCTGTTCCTGGGAAAGGGGATGAATGACAAAAGCGAACCGGTTCACCCGCCGGAATTCCCCCTGGGGATAGATGACCCGGGGGTCTAAATTGTGATCGCTGATGACTTCCAGCATGTCGTCTTCACTGATCTCGTTTAAGGGAATATCCAGGGCCGCGGAAATCATGGCCTCCAGAATGTTAAAGCCCACTACCTGCTCCAGTATCTTGGGAGTGCAGTCAATGATCACATCCACACCCCGCTCCTGAAGAAATTGAATCCGGTCTTCATAGACGGTGGCGGTGATAATGGTTTTGCCCCCCAGTTCTTCCAGGCCGCATCCCTTGAGATATTCATAGAAGTCATAGGTGGGCACCACAATGATATTGGCTTTCTGAATGGCCTTGCGGCGGATATAGTCATTCCACATGCGCAGGGGCATGGTGGATTCGGTGAACCGTTTGCTGGGAATCCACTCCAGTACGTCATGGATTCCCTTGGCGTACATTTCCAAGTCTTCCATGGAATTTAAAAATTTGGGAATGCCGTTTTCAAACAGCGGGTCCGCAAACGTCAGGTTATCCGTATATTCGGATATGACTTTGGCGATGCTGTAATTTAACAGCCCGGACAGGAACAGGACTTTGGTATGATTGAAATAATTGTTCCCGAACTTGAACTGGAGGTGCCGGATGGCCCATTCAAACGATACCCGGCGCAGCTTTTCGCCGGTGGTGGCGGTCGAACGGATCCGGGATTTCAGCTTTTCCTCTTTTTTGGCCCGGTTCGCCATGGACCGGCTGGGCCCGATGGCATAGCTGAAATTGAGTCCCCCCAGGCTGATGGCATCGGCTTCCGTATCCCACTGCTCCATGAGATCTGCGGCGACGTTCGCGTCCCCATCCGTGCCGATGCGTTTAATATTAAATTCCTGGCCCATGAATTTTGCGACAAATTCGTAATCATCCTTGCTGCTGCCCAGACTGATACTGACGATTTGCTTCACATCCCCCTCCTATAATCAATTGCTTTTCCCATTATTTCGAATGGCGTCCGCGGGGCAGACATCCATTGCTTCCTCGCACAACTGTTCTTCCGCTCTCGTTTCCGGCTGTTTGCGGACATAATTATACCCGAAGGCCAGCTCCTCATCCGTGTTTTCGGAAAAATTTTCCGGGGCGATTTCGGAACACAAGATGCACCCGATGCAGGTTTTTACGATATAGTATTTTCCCGGCGCGTTTTCCGCAAAGGACTCATTCTGATCCGACATGATACGCTCCTGCCCGATTATAACTCCCGACGAAAACCATTGCCTTCTAACAGCCGCATCATGCCGGACCGGCCATTTCATTTAAAACAGCCGCTCCGGTAAAACAGCCGCTCCGGAAAGAGAAAAAACGCCGTTCGCACCCATAACACCTGTTTTTACATGATCATCATATGGAATTCAAAAGTTGATGTCAATACCACTATGCCGGGAACGTGTCAACTCGAAAAAGTTAACGTTTATGTTAAGTTTCAGCAATTTATTGCATGCTTCAACGACCTTTCCGACCCTATTTTTTTAAAAATGCTTAAAATAAATCCTCCCCTCCTCAGGGCTCACGCATAGCTCCGCCGAACCGCCTTGACCCATCCCTCATAGAGCTTCAGGCGATGGACTTCCGTCATTTTGCTTTCCCATCTGCGGTCAACGGCCCAGTGCTTTTTCAGCTCGGACTGATCCGTCCAGAATCCCACGGCCAATCCGGCGGCATAGGCGGCCCCGAGGACCGATGTTTCCCGGTTTTTCGGACAGATCACCGGGATATCGAGGATATCGGCCTGAAACTGCATGAGCAGCTCATTTTTCACCATGCCGCCGTCCACTTTCAGGGCGGTCAGATGAATGCCGGAATCTTTTTCCATGGCTTCAAAAATCTCTTTGGCCTGATACGCGCTGGCCTCGATCACGGCAC
>PCSG01000292.1:0-1139 GCA_002772195.1 Desulfobacterales bacterium CG23_combo_of_CG06-09_8_20_14_all_51_8
TGCGATTTACTGAAAGAATGGTTAGGAACATGTGGTGGTCATGGAACCTGGACGCCATTGAAGTTTTCCGCCGCATTGATCCCGGGCTGTGGAGTAAATCCGGCAGAAACCCCATCCAGTTTTTCACCCTGCTTTCCCAGAACCATCTGGAAAGAATTTCTCTGGATGAGGGATTCATGTCCCACCTTCACCGGGTCCAGAACGCTTTTGAAAAACAGGTGGAAGCCCCGCCGGAGCTCTTGAAACCAGAGACCGATATTCAGGGTACCGTGGCGTATTTCTCCATGGAATACGGTATTCACGAAAGCTTGCCCCTTTATGCCGGGGGGCTGGGTATGCTGGCCGGGGACCATCTTAAGGCCGCCTCCGACCGGGGCACCCCCCTTGTTGCGGTGGGACTGTTATACCGCAAGGGATATTTCCATCAATATCTGGACCAGAATGGCTGGCAGCAGGAGAATTATCCGGAGATGGAACTGTATCAACTGCCCGTCGAACGGGCCGTCGATGTCAACGGAAAGGAACTCATCATCTCCGTATCCGGTCCGGACGGCGACATCCTGGCCCAGGTGTTTAAAATTATGGTCGGCCGGGTTCCCCTGTTTTTAATCGACACCAACCTTCGGGAAAATTCCCCGGAAAAACGCAATATCACGGCTCAACTTTATATCGCGGACGCCAAAATCCGCCTTGCCCAGGAAATCCTGCTGGGCATCGGGGGCATGCGCGCTCTCGAGGCCATGGGCATCCATCCCACGGTATGCCATCTAAACGAGGGGCACTGTTCGTTTGTCGGCATTGAACGGGCGGCCCACATCATTCAGAAAAACCATCTGGACCTGCGCACCACTTTAGAACTGCTTCCCCGGACCATGGTGTTCACCACCCACACGCCGGTGGCGGCCGGCCATGATGAATTTCCCACGGACATGGTCAAACCCTATCTCAAATCCTTTGAGCCCCGTTTAAACGCCACGGTGGATGAGATTACCTCCTGGGGACAGATGAATCCCTATGCGCCCTTTTCCCTGTTTGTCCTGGGGCTGCGCATGGCCCAATTCTGCAACGGCGTCAGCGAACTCCACGGCCGCGTGGCCCGCAACATGTGGGCCCGTATCTGGCCCGGACGGTCGGAAGAA
>PCSG01000292.1:1196-1418 GCA_002772195.1 Desulfobacterales bacterium CG23_combo_of_CG06-09_8_20_14_all_51_8
GAAAATTCCCTGCTGTTTGAACGCTATCTCTCGCCGAACTGGCATCTCGAAGCCTGGAAAAAGCCGGAAATCATTAATCGGGTTGACGAAATTTACAACGAAGAACTCTGGCGGGCCCATGAAATGTGCCGGGCCCGGCTGGTGAGGACCTGCCGCAACCTCGTGATCCGGCAATACGGACGCCGCAATGCCCCTAAATCCATTATGGATGACGCAGCCGTC
>PCSG01000292.1:1504-3692 GCA_002772195.1 Desulfobacterales bacterium CG23_combo_of_CG06-09_8_20_14_all_51_8
CCGCCTGGAGGCCTTGCTCTGCTCCAAGGACTTCCCAGTTCAGATCATCCTGGCCGGGAAAGCACATCCCAAAGACAACGAGGGAAAGGAAGTCATCCGCAAACTCATCGAATTCGCCCGTCGGGACTCGATCCGGCACCACTTTATTTTTCTGGAGGATTATGACCTGTATATCGCCCGGCACCTGGTCCAGGGGTGCGATGTCTGGCTCAATACGCCTCGCAGGCCTTATGAGGCATGTGGCACCTCCGGCATCAAAGCGGCGGTCAACGGCGTGCTCAATGTCAGTATTTTAGACGGATGGTGGTGTGAAGGCCACGCCGAGGACACCGGCTGGAGCATCGGCGACGGCGAGGAATATCACGATGACGGGTATCAGGACGATGTGGAAAGCCAGGCCCTGTATAATGTCCTTGAAAACAGTGTCATTCCATGTTTCTATGACCGCAGGCTCGGCGACACGCCGAACACCTGGATCAAAATGATGAAAGCCTCCATTAAAATGGCCTTGTCAAAATTCTGCGCCCACGGCATGGTTCGAAAATACGCGGAAACCGCTTATATTCCGGCGTCGCGGAATTTTATGGAATTGACCGCTAACAACGGGGAAAAAGCCCTTCGTCTGACCGATCTGCACCAGCACTTGGAATCCAACTGGACGCAAATTAAAATTGAACGTCCTGCTAGAACTTTTGAAGGGCCTTTCCGGGTCAGTGATCAGATCGACATCTCCACGACGGTCCATCTGGGCAATATCCATCCGGAAAATGTGGAAGTGCAGCTTTGCTTCGGCAAAATGAAGAATGTGGAAAAACTGGAAGACATCAATATCCAGACCATGAACCTGATGGAGGACAAGGGAAACGGAGATTACCGATACGGCGCCACTTTACTGTGCGGCCTTGCCGGCCGGTTCGGGCTGACGGCCCGCGTGATCCCTTCCGGGGATGATCACCTGAAATACTCGCCCGGACTAATTACCTGGGCCTGATGATTCAACCTGCGGAACCCGCATCCGCCCCATGAAAAAGAATGCTGAAAAAGAGACCATGACGACAAATCAGAAAAAAAATCCGCGCATATTGATTGTCACGCCGGAAACCACCTATCTGCCCGAAGGCATGGGAAACCTGGCCAACACCATGGCCGCCAAAGCCGGGGGCCTGGCCGATGTCTCAGCCGCCCTGATCGGCGCACTGTTCGCCCAGGGGGCCGATGTGCATGTGGCCCTTCCTCACTACCGGGCCATGTTCGACAACCGCCTGGATCCGGTCCTTCGGCAGCAGCGGCAGATGATACAGGAGCAAATGCCCACGGACCGCATTCACCTGGCCGAGGACCGGGCCTTTTTCTACCTGAACAATGTCTATTCCAGTTATGGGTGGGAAAACCTGCGCATGTCCCTGGCCTTTCAACGGGAAGTGATGAACAATATCGTGCCCCGGGTCAAGCCGGACCTGATTCACTGCAATGACTGGATGACGGCCCTTGTGCCGGCCATGTCCCGGCAGATGGGCATCCCCTGCCTGTTCACCATTCACAATATCCATACCGTCAAAACCACCCTGGCTCAGATTGAAGACCGGGGCATTGACGCCGCCTATTTCTGGGATCATCTGTTTTATGAAAACATGGCGGAGGAATACGAATCGGCCCGGGAAACCAACCCCGTGGACTTTCTCACCAGCGGCATTTTCGGGGCCCACTTTGTCAATACGGTGAGCCCGACCTTTCTCAAGGAAATCGTGGATGGTCATCATGAGTTTGTGGCCCCACATATCCGCCGGGAACTGACCAACAAATGGCACGCCCAGTGCGCCGGGGGTATTTTAAACGCCCCGGATCCCAGTTATAAACCGCTGAAGGACAAAGCCCTGGTGTACCAGTACGATGAAAAAAATCATGTGATCGGCAAACTGCGCAACAAGCGGTTTCTGCAGAACAAGCTGGGCCTTGTCAAAAATGACCAGGCCCCGCTGTTTTTCTGGCCGTCGCGCATGGACGGCATCCAGAAAGGCTGCACCCTGATGGCGGAAATTCTCTATCACGTTCTCGACACTTACTGGAAGGACCAGCTCCAGATTGTTTTTGTCGCCAGCGGCTCTTTTAGGCAGCATTTCGTGGACATTGTCGCTTTTCACGGATTAAAGGACCGGGTGGCCGTGTGCGAATTTGATGAAAATTTGTC
>PCSG01000292.1:3936-4374 GCA_002772195.1 Desulfobacterales bacterium CG23_combo_of_CG06-09_8_20_14_all_51_8
CCTCTGGCGGAACGGGAAGCCAACATCCGCCGGATCATGACCCAGGCGGCCCGGACCTTTAACCACCATGTTACGGCCCGGCAATATATTGTTCTGTATGAAAAAATGCTCGACCGGCCATTGGTGCATGAGGAGTAGAAATATGGCATCCCCCCACGCGAAATTGCATCCTGCGGAATATCTCACCGCCCGCTGCATTGAAAAAGACCCGCTGTTAAAACCCTACCGGTCCATCATCGCCAGGCGGCTCCGCAAGATCCGAGACATGGAAGCGCAACTGACCCAAAACACCATGTCGCTGATGGATTTTGCCTCCGGCCATGAATATTTCGGGCTTCATTTCACCGGCGGCCGCTGGGTTTTCAGGGAGTGGGCCCCCAATGCCGAGGCCATTTTCATCATCGGCGAAATGAGCGGCTGGCGGGAAATGGACGAATA
>PCSG01000292.1:4453-5125 GCA_002772195.1 Desulfobacterales bacterium CG23_combo_of_CG06-09_8_20_14_all_51_8
CGGCTGCGCATTCACTGGCCCGGCGGGGCCGGCGACCGGATTCCGGCCTGGGCCCGGCGGGTGGTCCAGGACCCGGTCACCGAAATTTTCAATGCCCAGGTCTGGCGCCCGGAAACCCCCTATGCGTGGAAAAACCGGAAACCCTCCCATGATCTCAATGGCCTCCTGGTTTACGAAGCCCATGTGGGCATGGCCCAGGAATATGAAGACATCGGCGGATTTACGGAATTCCGGCAAAAAATTCTGCCCCGCATTGTGGACGCCGGCTACAACACCTTGCAGCTCATGGCCATCCAGGAACATCCCTATTACGGGTCCTTCGGTTATCATGTGTCCAGCTTATTCGCTGTATCCTCCCGCTTCGGCACTCCGGACGAATTCAAGGCCCTGATTGACGCGGCCCATGAGGCGGGACTTCTGGTCATTATGGATATGGTGCACTCCCATGCCGTCAAAAACGAAGTGGAGGGACTCAGCCGGTTTGACGGCACCCTGTACCAATATTTTCACGATGGCCCCCGGGGGGACCACCAAGCCTGGGATTCCCGGTGCTTTGATTATTCAAAACCCCAGGTCCTGCATTTTCTCCTGTCCAACTGCCGTTTCTGGCTGGATGAATACCGGGTGGACGGGTTCCGGTTCGACGGGATCACCAGCATGCTGTATCTCGAT
>PCSG01000292.1:5152-5367 GCA_002772195.1 Desulfobacterales bacterium CG23_combo_of_CG06-09_8_20_14_all_51_8
TACGATGACTATTATAACGCCAATGTGGATGAAGACGCCCTGGTCTATCTGGCGCTGGCCAACAGAGTCATCCACGGGACCCATGCCCTGGAAATCACCATCGCCGAAGACATCAGCGGCCTGCCGTGCCTGGCATCCCAGAAAAACGAGGGCGGGTTCGGGTTCGATTTCCGGTTCGCCATGGGGGTACCGGATTTCTGGATCAACCTCATCAA
>PCSG01000292.1:5396-5821 GCA_002772195.1 Desulfobacterales bacterium CG23_combo_of_CG06-09_8_20_14_all_51_8
GTGAATTGTGGTTTGAGCTTAACAACCGAAGGCTCGATGAAAAAACCATCAGCTACTGCGAATCCCACGACCAGGCCCTGGTGGGGGACCAGACCCTGTTGTTCCGGCTCATCGGGGAAGATATCTACCACCATATGAACATCCGCGACGTCAGCCTGAACGTCGACCGGGGCATGGCTCTGCACAAACTCATCCGGCTGATCACGCTGGCCGCCGCCGGCAACGGGTATCTCAATTTCATGGGCAATGAGTTCGGCCATCCGGAATGGATCGATTTCCCCAGGGAAGGAAACGGATGGAGCTACCATTTCGCCCGGCGGCAATGGTCGTTGGCGGATAATCCGTTGCTGAAATATCAATTTCTGGCCCGGTTCGACCGGGATATGATCCATTTGGTCCGCAGCCGCCTTCTGGTGGGGACCGGC
>PCSG01000292.1:5852-6007 GCA_002772195.1 Desulfobacterales bacterium CG23_combo_of_CG06-09_8_20_14_all_51_8
ACAAGGTGCTGGCGTTTATCCGGGGCGGCCTGATTTTTGTGTTTAATTTCCACCCCGCCCACTCCCATGTGGACTACCGGATATCCGCACCGCCGGGAAAATACCATCTGATCCTGTGTTCGGACGACAGCGCTTATGGCGGCCATGACCGGGTG
>PCSG01000208.1:0-4567 GCA_002772195.1 Desulfobacterales bacterium CG23_combo_of_CG06-09_8_20_14_all_51_8
GTCTGACGCCGTTTTCAAAAAGATCCACGAGGTTGGCGAGGGTATTGGTTTTTTCCATGAGTGATTCTCCCTGTGTCAGGCCGGATGATGATGGGTCCGGCGAATTTAAAATTTTGAACAAATTCATCCCAAAACGGGGTGGCAGAATGTAATTTAACAGGCTCCGAAAAATTTCGCCCGGAAAATAAAGAAAACCGCACCCATCAGGCAAAGGCCGGCCCAGAGGTAATCCATGGTCAGCTTTTCCTTCATATACAGGAGGGAAAAAGGGACAAATACCGACAGGGTAATGACTTCCTGAAGGATTTTCAACTGGCCGACATTCATCACCTGATGGCCGATGCGGTTGGCCGGCACCTGGAGCAGGTATTCAAACAGGGCGATGCCCCAGCTTACGAGCGCGGCAATAATCCAGGCCCGATGGGAGAGATTGCGCAGGTGGCCGTACCAGGCAAATGTCATAAATACGTTGCTGCAGAAGAGCAGAATGACGGTGATCATGAAATGGTTCATATGGCGTATGTCCTGTAAAATCAGATGGTCATTTCCGGAGAAACTGTCCGGATTTTTTTGACATATGATCCTTTCCGGCCTGCAAGTCAATTAAAAAAATACTAAAAAAACCGCCGGTCCCGGAGTATTGATTCCTGGGAGCGACGGTTTTTTGGGATTGAATTTATTGTCACGATCTGACGATTTTTCTTTTTAATCTTCAGCCTTCAACCTTCAACCTTCAGCCTTCAACCTTCCTAATACCGTGGCCGCCGGGTTTTTTTCCCCTTGGGTTTCTGCTGGGCCTGATTGACTTTCAGGTCTCTCCCTTTCAGGTCTTTGCCGTTTAAGGCCTTGATGGCCTTGTCCGCTTCCGAGTTGTCCGGCATATCCACAAAGCCGAAACCCTTGGACTGGCCGGAAAATCTGTCTTTTATAATGCTGACGCTTTCCACCTTTCCAAATTCCGAGAAAGTTGCGGTTAGGTCTTCTTCAGTGACGTTGTAAGCAAGGTTGCCGATATACATGTTCATAGGACTCTCCTTTACATAGGGTGGCATGATCGAAAAGGCGCCGTCCGGAAACCAGCCACACAATTGCCGGAGGACGTTGGGCCAAAAGCTGGCCGTTTATATTTCGGCCGCTGCCGCGCAATGCGCCGGCATAAAGCGGAAGCGGTCCGGCCCGGATCTTGTGCCGTCGGCAGTTTTTGCGCAGACAGATCCGGGAGCAAAAATAATGGGCGCCGGTTATTTTTTTTTGTGCCGGGGCCGGGGAGCACTCTGCTGGGCAGGCTGGACAATGACATCCCGGCCGTCTAATTTTGCGTGCCGCATGGATTTTAATACCGCATCCGCGACCTGGGATTCAACTTCAAAAAAAGAAAATTCCCTCATGATTTCAATTTTGCCGATATTGGCGGTGCTGATTCCGGTCTGGGCGCACAGGAGCCGGGTAATGGCGCCTTGCCGGATATTGTCCATTTTACCCACATTGATGAAAAAACTCTGGATTTCCCGGTCCGGCCGGCGGCCTCTGGGTTGAAATCCATTGGTTTTTTCCTTTTTCCCCTTGAGAAATTCTTTTTTCCCGGTTTTTTTCTCCGGCCGGGACCGGGGAGCGGCCCGGTCGCTGATATTGATGTCTTCCGAATTCCGGTAATAATCCAGGAACCGGTTGAATTCAATGGAGACAACGCGTTTTATCAGGTCTTCCCGGGACAGGCCGGCGAGGGTTTCATACACCGGGCCCAGGAATTTGCCGACCTCATCGTCTTTGACATCAACGTCTACCAGGCGGTTGACCATGGCATAGAGCTGTTTTTCGCAGATGGCATAGCCCGTGGGAACTTTTTCACTTTGGAACCGGATGCCGGCCTTGTGCTCCACTTCAGAAAGTTTTCCCCGTTCCCGGGTGTTCATGAGGACGATGGAAACGCCGGACTTGCCGGCCCGGGCGGTCCGGCCGCTGCGGTGGGTATAGGTGTCCGCCTCATCCGGAAAATTGTAGTTGATGATATGGGAAATATCGTCTACGTCCAGCCCCCGGGCCGCCACGTCGGTGGCCACCAGCAGCTGAATGCCCCGGCTCCGGAATTTGCCCATGACCAAATCCCGCTGGGCCTGGGAAAGTTCGCCGTGAAGGGCTTCCGCATTATAACCATCTTTCATCAGTTTTTCAGATACTAGTCTGGTTTCGTTCCGGGTCCGGCAGAAGATCAGGCCGTAAATATCCGGATAAAAGTCGATGATGCGCTTTAAGGCCGGATACCGGTCTTTTTCCAGTATCATATAATTGATGTGCGAGATGTTTTTGGCCCCGCTGTTTTTTTTGCCGTCCGTGATTTCAACATAATTTTTCATATAACGGGCCGCGATTTTCGCCACAGGCCCGGGCATGGTGGCGGAAAACAGCCAGGTCCGCTTATCCGCCGGTGTTTTCTGCAAAATGGCGTCCAGGTCTTCCTGAAACCCCATGTTCAGCATTTCATCGGCTTCATCCAGAACAACAAAAGCGATCTCTGCGATTTTCACCACGTTCCGCTTGATCAAATCCAGGAGCCTGCCGGGGGTGGCCACAATGATATGTGCCCCTTTTTTTACCTGCCGAATCTGGGTTTCCATGCTGGCGCCGCCGTAAACGGGAACGATTTTTGCGCCGGGGACATACCGGGAAAATTTTTTAAAATCCTCGGATATCTGAATGCAAAGCTCCCGGGTGGGGCAAATCACCAGACCCTGGGTATGGAAGGCCGTAAAATCAATTAACTGGATCATGGGCAGCCCGAAAGCCGCAGTTTTTCCGGTACCCGTATGTGCAAGACCCACCAGGTCCCGGTCGCCGTTGATAATTTCGGGGATGACTTTTATCTGAATCGGGGTCGGCTGGACAAATCCCATTTCCCGGACGGCTTCCACCATCCGGGGATTTAAATCAAGTTGTTCAAAATTCATATATTTTTTCTTTTTCCAAGGGAAACAATGGTTTCCGTAAATAAAAGGGTGAAGATCCGGGGCAATGGTTGCCCGCGTATTTGTTTTAGAAGAAGGGATGCCGATCAGATTATTAAAATAAGGTGAGTCAAGGTTGACGCTAAGGCAGGTCCCACCGGTGAATGGTTTTTTTATATCACAGGTTGCCTGGTATTTATAGAGAATAAAACGGGCGGCCTCCCCCAGCCTTGGGCTTAGGCTTTCAGTCTTCAGCCTCTATGCCGCCACACCCCGTCGTTCAAAGGTTTTCCGGCCATGGGCGGACAGGATGGCTTTGCGCAGCCGGATGGTTTTCGGGGTGACTTCCACCATTTCGTCATCTCCGATGAACTGGATGGCCCGTTCAAGCGTCATGGGGAGGATGGGGGTAAGGGTCACGGCATCGTCTTTGCCGGAGGCTCGCATATTGGTCAGTTGTTTGGCTTTGCAGGGGTTGACGTTTAAGTCGTTTCCCCGGCTGTGCTCGCCGATGATGACCCCTTCATATACGTCATCGCCGGGCAGGATAAAAAGCCTTCCCCGGGCTTCAAGATTAAACAGGGCAAAGGCCACGGCCTTGCCCTGGCGGTCGGACACCAGGCTGCCGGTGAAGCGCGTGGGAAAATCCCCCCGATAGGGTTCATATCCGGCAAATGCCGAGTTCATAAGTCCTGCGCCGCGGGTGTCAGTGAGAAACTCGTCCCGGTATCCGATCAGCGCCCGGGAGGGAGCGGAAAATTCCAGGCGGACCCGGCCGTTGTCCCGGTGGTTCATGCGGGTCAAAACGGCTTTTTTCCGGAGCAGCTTTTCGGAGACAATGCCGCTGAACTCGGCTGCGCAGTCGATCATCAGATTTTCCACAGGCTCCAGTTTTTTACCGTTTTCATACCGGTAAATGACCTGGGGCCGGCCGACGCAGAGTTCAAATCCTTCCCGGCGCATGGTTTCGATTAAAATGGCCATCTGAAATTCGCCTCGGCCCTTGACAATGAAATTTTCCTTGTCTTCGGATTCTTCCACCTGAATGGAAACGTTCATCAGGCTTTCTTTGATCAGCCGGGACCTGATTTTACTGGCCTGGACCAGCTTGCCGTCCCGTCCGGCCAGAGGCGATATGTTGTTGGTGAAATTCATGAACACCGTGGGTTCGTCCACCTGGATCCAGGGCAGGGCCTTCGGGTTTTCGATGGTGCCGATGGTGTCCCCGATATGAACGTCTTCAATCCCGGCAAGTACGATGATATCACCGGCCTCGGCTTTTTCAGCATCTTTTAAGGAGATGCCGCTGTAAACCTGGAGCTTGGAAACCTTGAGGGGCGCCTGCCTGCCGTCGGCTCCGATGCAGACCAGGTCTTTTCGGGACGCCGCGGATCCGTTGATCACCTTGCCGATGGCAAGGCGGCCCAAGTAATCTGAATAGCTCAGATCGGAAACCAGCATTTGAAACGGCGCGTCTTTTTCAAAAACCGGCGCGGGGATTTCATCAATGATCATATCCATAAGAAGGTGCAGGTCCTGCTCCTCGTCTTCCGGGGATTTCATGGCGATTCCCCGGCGGCCCACCGCATAGAGCAACGGAAATTCAATCTGCGTGTCAGTGGCGT
>PCSG01000208.1:4627-6106 GCA_002772195.1 Desulfobacterales bacterium CG23_combo_of_CG06-09_8_20_14_all_51_8
GGTCGATTTTGTTGATGACCACGATGATTTTCAGCCCGTTTTTCAAGGCCTTGCTCAGAACAAACCGAGTCTGAGGCAATGGGCCTTCGGAAGCGTCCACCAGAAGAATGGCGCCGTCGACCATGGACAGAGCCCGTTCCACCTCCCCGCCGAAATCTGCGTGGCCAGGGGTGTCGATGATGTTGATTTTCACATTGTTCCAGGTGATGGCGCAGTTCTTGGCGGCAATGGTGATGCCCCGTTCCCGTTCCAGGTCCATGGAATCCATCAGGCGGTCGTCAACGGCCTGGTTTTCCCGGAACATGCCGCTTTGCTTGAACATGGCGTCCACCAGGGTGGTCTTGCCGTGGTCGACATGGGCGATGATGGCGATATTTCTGACGGATGTATTTTGTATTTTTTTCATTTTCAATAACAGCATCATCGGTTTCTATGGATCCTGCCGAATGCCGCGCTTTTATGGGGTTGAAATTACGAAACCCGTCATGGGATACACGACGGGTCGTTTTTTAAATGATGCATATCCGTTATGGATGGGTCAAATTTTTAGAACAATAACTATTACACGATAATAATTTAAAAAGAAAGTCTTTTTTTGTGGTTATTTAAAAAAATTATTTTCATTCTTCCCCGGAATCAAACTCATGGCCCGTTCCGCCAGGGCCGTGATGGTGAGGCTGGGATTGGCGCCGATGTTGGCGGACACGGCAGCGCCGTCGGTGATGTAGATTTCCGAATATCCGAAGAGCTCGTGGCGGGTATTGATTACACCGGTTTGAGCGGATGCCCCCATGGCGCAGCCGCCTAAAATATGGGCCGTGGTGGCGGTATTGCCGATGCTTTCGGTGAGAATGTTTAACGGCCGGCCTCCGGAAACCTCGGCCAGGGCCCGGGCCGCCCGGTTGGCCACGGGAAGAAATGTGGGCGCGGATTTTCCTTTGACAGCCGCGGATTTGATCCCGCGCCGGAACAGGAAGGATGCTTTTCGACCGTATTTGAAAGAAATCTGATTGTCCAGATGCTGCATGACGGTGAGCACCGTGACCCGGCGGTTCCAGTTTCTGGCGGCCCAGTTGCCGAAGAGCTGCGACGGATGGGCGAATATGGCCCATAGGGTCTTGAGGGATCGGATGGCAGGGGTGGGGTGGTCCACCAATGGGCCGGTGAAAAATTTCATGAAATTATACCCGTTGGGAAACCGGTTCTGGGTGATGTGGGTGTGTTCGTCCGGATAGAAATGGGAGGATATGGCCGTGCCATGGGTCAAATCCAGGTCCGGATCATCATTCAGCACGCCGACGATGGCCTCAGAGTTGGTTCGGACTTTTTTGCCCAGTTCCGAAGATATGGCGGGCAGGGTTTTGGCCACATCCCGGCAGTGGAAGAGCAGTTCCAGGGTGCCCAAGACCCCGGCCGCCAGCATGATTTTTTTTTGCCGCGATGGGTGGGTATTTCCGGAAGGTTTTTAACGGATGTTTT
>PCSG01000167.1:0-346 GCA_002772195.1 Desulfobacterales bacterium CG23_combo_of_CG06-09_8_20_14_all_51_8
ACCAGAGCCTGGAGAAAGCAGGCCGGGTGGCGGATTTTCTGGAATTCGGGGAACTCATGATTGATGACGCGCAGGCAAGAAAAGAATCCTGCGGATGTCATTTTAATACCGCCTTCCAGACCGAGGACAATGAGGCCCTTCGGGATGACGAGAATTTCTGCCATGTGGCCGCATGGGAATATGCGGGGGATGACAGGCCGCCGGTATTTCACAAGGAACCCCTGACTTTTGAGAATGTGGCATTGACCCGGAGGAGTTACAAATGACAACAAAATTAATGGATTTGACATTAAAGGTCTGGCGGCAGGGCCGGGGAGAGCCCATCGGGCGGCTGGAGACCTATGAT
>PCSG01000167.1:367-5931 GCA_002772195.1 Desulfobacterales bacterium CG23_combo_of_CG06-09_8_20_14_all_51_8
ATGTCGTTTCTGGAAATGATCGATGTGGTGAATGAAAATCTTACGAGGGCGCATAAAGAACCCATCGCCTTTGACCATGATTGTCGGGAAGGCATTTGCGGCATGTGCGGGGCTGTGGTGAACGGCCGGCCCCACGGTCATGAGCGGGAAACCACCTTGTGTCAGCTTCACATGCGGCATTTTAAAGACGGCGACACCATCATCATCGAACCCTGGCGGGCAAGGGCCTTTCCCATCATTAAAGATTTGGTGGTGGATCGGAGCGCGCTGGACCAGATCATTCAGGCCGGGGGTTTTGTTTCGGTCAATACCGGCGGGGCCCCGGACGCTAACGCCATTCCCATTTCCAAAGACACGGCAGAGGCGGCGTTTGTTCCCGCAGCCTGCATCGGGTGCGGGGCATGCGTGGCGGCCTGCCCCAATGCGTCGGCCATGCTGTTTGTGTCCGCCAAAGTCTCTCATCTCGCTCTCCTGCCCCAGGGACGGCCGGAAGCAGCCCTGCGGGTGGCAGCCATGGTCCAGAAGATGGATGCGCTGGGGTTGGGCAATTGTTCCAATGAAACCGAATGCGAGGCCGAGTGCCCCAAGGGTATATCCATTATTCAGATCGCCCGGATGAACCGGGAATTTTTTAAAGCTGAATTTTCCTGATTTCTTTTTTCAAATTCTGGTGTATAGTTTATTAAATTTTACTCAGCAGAAGAATCAGAATCAGACATAACAAAACCTTGGGAGAATGGCATGAAAAAAATCAATGTGGCGGGAATGCTGTCCCTCATCGGCGGGGTCGCCCTGTTCGGGTTTACCGAACTTGGCAATTTCATGGGCAAATCCGGAAAGCTGACATCATACAACAAGGCGAAGGACATCAGCGAACACAAAGCCCTCTATGATATCCTGCATGAAGACAATTTTGACTGGATCGACTCCCTCCCCTGGCAGCCCGTTCAGGACGCCGCCAATTATGTGGTGAACATGCCGCTCTGGCTGCTTTTGGTCATCGTAGGCGCCTTTCTGCTAGTTATCGGCGGGATATTTATCAAAAAATAGCTGGACGATAGCCTGGCCGGTCGCCCAGGGCGTTCCGTTTTTTTTATTTTTTGGACCCCAGGGCCGACCGGAGCTTTTCTCCCAGGTTGCCCATCGCGCCGGCAGCCGGACCCTCATTTGCCGGGGCGAATTTTTTCCAGTCATCGCCGCCGCCTTCCACGCCCAGAGTGATTTTGCGGCTGCCCGGGTCGGTCTCTTCCACTTTGACGGTGATGGCATCATTGGCTTTCAGCCGGTCAATTTCCGCTGCATTGGGGGCGCTGTTGATCTTTGATTTCGGCAAAAGGCCCACCACGCCGGGTTCCAGCGTCACAAAATAGCCAAACGCTTCCTTCTTTTCAATGGTCCCGCTACAGACTTGTCCTTTGGCGTATTTTTTTTCAATCCCCATCCACGGATCCCCTTCCGCATCCTTCATGCTAAGGGAAATCCGCCGGTAGATCGGGTCCACGTCCTTGATGGTAACCGGAATCGTGTCCCCCGGTGATACCACATCTTCTGCCCGCACCACGCGCTTGAGATAACTCATTTCACTGATATGTACCAGTCCTTCGATGCCTGGCGCGATTTCAACAAACGCCCCGAAATCCGCGCACCGGGTGACTTTGCCGGATGTCTTGTCGCCGGATTTAAACCGTTCCTGAACTGTATCCCAGGGATCTGCGGCGGCCTGGCGGGCAGACAGGGAAATTTTGCCTTTTTCCGGGTCAATTTCCAGAATTTTGGCCGTGATCCGGTCGTTTACAGATGCCACTTCATCCGGGTGGCCTACCCGGGACCAGGCAAGTTCGGAAATATGGATCAGGCCTTCCAGTCCGGGAACCAGTTCCACAAAAACGCCATAGGGTTTGATGGTCGTAACCAATGCGTCCACAATATCCCCGGCTGCGGCGGTTTTGAAAAACTCTTTTTTGGCGGCTTCCTGCTGTTCCTTTAATAATTCCCGTCTGGAAACAACAATATTCCGGCCTTTTTCCTCGAATTTGGAAATCAGAAAATCAAAGGTCGCGCCGACGTACTCGTCAGGATTCTCGACATATTTCGTGTCCATCTGACTGATGGGGCAGAAGGCGATTTTTTTCATGATACTGACACGGAAACCGCCCTTGCAGGATTCCGTCACTTTGCCTTCCACCGGAATGCGGTTTCGGAAAGCATCCTGAAGCAGCCGTTCCCCGCCGGCCCCGGAAATGGACCGGGACAGACGGATTTCGCCTTCTTTTACGGAAACTACATACAAGTCGATAAAATCGCCGACCTTGACGGTCAATGCATTTTGATCGTCCAGCAGTTCCGCCTTGTCAACAATGCCGTCGGTTTTGGCGCCGATATGGATAAAAATATTCTTGTCGCCGACAGCGATAATTTCGGCCCTGATTTTGTCGCCGACGTTAATATTCTCTTGTTCCGTCATATAGGATTCAAAGAGGTCGGCGAAATTTTCTTCTTCGGAGTTTGTGTCGGTTTTGTCGGGATCAACAATATCATCGGTCATGATAGACTTCCTTGCTCAAAAATTCTTGTTTAGCCGGGTGCGCGATCCTTTTACTTTAAAGGCGCTTGATTTTATCGTCAGTCATTATCAACATGGATAAAAGGTTGCAAGAAATACCTGGATAATTTTATGATACTTTTATGATCCAGATGGGTCACTATGTTGCAGGGTCTGATAAATGCCATGGGATCATTACCTCCCGCCCGGCAAACCATTTTTCACAGGAGAATGCGCGACATGTCGAAAAATTTAATTTACGGGCCGGTGCCGTCCCGGCGTCTCGGGTTTTCCCTGGGCGTGGACCTGGTTCCCTATAAAATCTGTTCTTATGACTGCATTTACTGCCAATTAGGCCCTACGCCTGCGACCACGATGGCGCGCAAACCCTATATCGCATCAGAGGTGATTCTGGCCCACCTGGACGCGCGTCTGAAAGAAGGGGTCCGTCCGGATTTCATCACCCTCGCCGGTTCCGGAGAGCCGACGCTTAACAGCGAAATTGAAGCCATTATCCGCGGCATCAAGACATTGACGGAGATTCCGGTGGCGGTGCTGACCAACGGCTCGCTGCTGACGGATGAAAAGGTAAGACGTGATATCTCAGGCGCGGATGTGGTGCTGCCGTCTCTTGACGCATGTGACGCTGAGGTGTTTTTAAAAATCAACCGTCCCCACAGGGATATTTCCTTTGAAACCATGGCAGAGGGGCTGGTGGCATTTCGACAGGCGTATGCGGGGAAAATCTGGCTGGAAATTTTCCTTGCGGCCGGCGTTAATGCGGAGGAAGCCATGATTCGGAAATTCAAGGTCTGGACGGACCGCATCCATCCGGATAAAATTCATTTGAATACGGCCGTGCGTCCCACCGCCGAATCCTATGTGTATTCCGTGCCGGAGGAAAAGCTTTTGATGTTCTGTAAAACTTTGGGCGAAAACGCGGAGATTATCGCTCCGTTTAAAAAACACTCCAAAAATAATGGATCAACTGATATCCGGGCAAAAATTCTGGACCTCCTGGACCGCCGGCCCTGCACCCTGCCGGATATTGCTTCCGGCCTGGGTTCCCATCAAAATGAGATTCTCAAATACATTGAACCCATGATATCCGATCAGGAGATCGAGGCCCGGCGCATTGATGAAAAAATTTTTTACCGGAGAAAACGGACGGAATAAAGGTGGAAGGTCAAAGGTCAAAGAAAAATGGCTCTAAATCCTGACACCCGAAACCAGACACCTAATCTTTTGCTGGTCAACGATAAAATGTCACTTCCACGTATTGACGCCCCCATTCCAGGGCCTCGCTGTGGGAGCCGTGATACAAGTCCAGCCGGGTGGGGCCTTGAATATCGCTGCCCCGGTCTTCGATAACACCGTATCCGTAACCCGGCACATAGAGGCGGGTGCCGAAGGGGTAATACCAGGTGTCGGCGGCGATGGTCCCGTCCCGGGAAAACCAGAGCCAGGGGAAAATGATGCGAAAGGGAATCATCCAGGGGTTTTCTATGCTGTCTACGGAAAGCAGACCGGATTGGGGTTCGTGGGGCCAGGTGCCGCTTGCCGTCAGCCCGGAGTAAGAGCTGCCTTTATGCGCTCCTTTGGATATATATTTATTCCAGAAATCCAGCTTCAGGTATTTCCAGCTTCCCCGCTCCCAGCCGCAGCATTCTCCGCATCCGCAGTAGGCCGTGACCTCCATGTGCCGGATGGTCTTGGCGGCGCAACCCCAGGTTGCGGTTATCATCGCCGACAGCAGCAGATATGAAAAAATTCTGGCACCTGACACCCGACACCTTTTCCCTTTCTATCCCCAAACTCCCGGAATCATTGTCCCGCAAAATCGGCACCGGCTGTTTTCAATATTCATGGCTGTCAGTTGATAGCCGTTTCGTTCAATCAAAAGTTTGCCGCACTGGTGGCACCAGGTGTGGTTGCCTGCATGCTCCGGCACATTGCCCACATACACATAGCGGATTCCGGCGTCCATACTGATATTCCGGAAATCCGTGAGCAGGGAAACCGGCGGGGGGGCCAGGCGGTCGAGTTTGTACTGGGGGAAAAACCGCAGAAAATGCAGGGGATGGTCCGGCCCCAGGGTTTTTACGATCCATTGGCACATGGTTTTGATCATTTTGGGATCATCCGTATATCCGGGAACTACCAGGGTCGTCATTTCAAAATGCACATGTTTTTCGTGGAGGGTTTTAAAGGTGCCCAGCACCGGGGAGAGCAGCCCTCCGTTTAATTTCTGATAGGTGGCGTTGTCAAAGGATTTGAGATTCACATTGGCGGCGTCAATGACTTCGCACAAATCGCTCAGCGGTTCCGGCTGAATAAATCCGTTTGAAATCCAGAGATTGGAAAGATTTTTTTTCTTGGCCAACCGGGCCGTGTCGATCATGTATTCAAACCAGGTGATCGGCTCGGAATAGGTATAGGCAATCGCAGCGGTGCTTTTCGCCAGGGCCGCCGCAACGATTTGTTCAGGAAAAAGGTCATAAGATTGAAGATCTTCGGGACGGGCCTGGGAAATCTGCCAGTTCTGGCAGTTCAGACACCGGAAGTTGCAGCCCGCAGCCGCGATGGAAAGGGCTTTCGCACCGGGTTTAAAATGAAAGAGAGGTTTTTTTTCAATGGGGTCCGTGTTCACCGAACAGGGATTGCCGTAGGCCAGGGTATATAATTTCCCATCCATATTGGCCCGGGACCGGCACACGCTCCGGTCGCCTTTTTCCAGAACGCAGCTGTGGGGGCAGATGCCGCACATGACCGCGTCTTTGGGAAGACTTTGGTAATAGGCCGCCTCCCGGGACCATTTCCAGAGGGTTGCGGGAACATTGTTTTTAAAAATATGACCGGTAATGACCTTATCGGTTGTATTTTGTGGGGCCTTTTTCGAGTTAACCAGCTGTCCGGTTGCCAGGGCAGCGGTCAGGAGCGGCCCTGAAAGAAAACCGCCGGCCAGAGCCAGGGCGCTATCGGTTAGAAATTTTCTTCGGGAAAGATGTGCCATGAGAGAAAA
>PCSG01000320.1:0-2165 GCA_002772195.1 Desulfobacterales bacterium CG23_combo_of_CG06-09_8_20_14_all_51_8
GTCGGCCAGCATTCTCTGCCTGCTGAGGTCTTCAGCGATGGCGTATCCCGGTTCGCTGAAGACCTCAGCAGGCAGAGAATGCTGGCCGACCATGCTGATGACATTGGTCTTGCCAAAATCCGGGCCTTTGGAAATGTCATCCTCGATGACCTTTCCGGTGGCCTTGGACACAAAAAGCCGCCTCATGTTTCCGGCTCGGTCATAGCCGGATACTTCCATCACACCTCCAAAATCCGTCTTGTTCGTCACCGACTCCAACTGGACCCCGCCAAACGTGTTTCCTGCTGATTCGGACTCCTGGCCTCGCTGGACGCTCCTGAAATCCTTCTCGCTCATGTCAAATTCCCCCAGTTTTTTCCCTTTGCTCGTCACCAGCAGGGAAGGGGAGAGAGTGCCGTTTTGATTGGGCGCAAAATTAAACTGGGCCGTGGCATTTTCAAGGTCAGCATCTCCGACATTGACCCCGTTTGCCCGTAGATATTTTCCCAGACCCGGCGCTGCTTCCGATGATACGGTAAAATTGCCGATGCCCTGGGTCCGCATCTGGGCGCGGGCGGAACGGTTCGCCATCAGATTCTTGATGGCCTGCTGGGTGTCGTTTTGAATACCGCCAGAATTAACAATATCATCTACCGCCTGCCGGGTCAGCATCTTGGACAGTTCATTGTACTGCTCGCCGGTCCGGGTGGTCATGACGCCCATATCCCCGACATTCTGGTAAACACTGCTGTCGGCCATACTCCGGGCCCCCTGAAGGGAGCCCAGGATTTCGCCGACATTGCCGGGGTTTAACCGGCTTTCCCGCAAGTTTTCCAATAACCCGGCTGTTTCCCCGGTTTTAAACTCCGCCTGGTCTTTTAAGAACGCTGCCCTGTCGCCGTTGTAATGGGCGGAGAATCGTTCCATGGCTTTAACATCCGCAAAACCCCGCTCAGATTGAAGCTCCGACTGCATGGCAATATAACTTGAAAACGCCCCGGTATAACCGTTTTGCTGGATCGCATTGTCATACCCACGCCTCAATCCTTCCAGATTTCCGTATTCTTTTTTAAGCCCCGTGTCCTTGATCAAATCCATGGCTTCAAAAGGACTGGACCGAAGATCGTTGGAAAGATTTTGCAGGGCCTGGGCTGAGCCGCTCTGGGATGCTGTTTGAAAATTCTCCACCGCCCGGATCACCTGGTTCTCATCCATGCCATGATCTTTCGCGTATGCGCCGATGGATTCGGCATGGGAGAGTTTTTCTTTCAATCCGGTCACATTGGACTTGGCGGCTGCCGCACCTGCAATCAGGGGATTTCCTTCCCCGAAAGCGCCCACAGCCCCAAGGGATGTCTGGAGTCTGCCGGACGTGTCATAGGTTTTGGATATCCATGCGCTGCCTGCCCCGGCATTGGCATAAACCATGCTCGGCGCGACTTCTGTGAGCCCATGCACATCCGATCCCCATTTGGACGGGTTCATTGCGGATTCAGCAGCACCGGCACCGTATTGTTTAAAGCCCGATAAATTACCTGCAAAATGCGCCATGGCCGATCCCCCGAACTTTGTCAGAAGCGCGCTGAAAACCCCGGCCACCATGATGGCCGACCACCGGGCCGCACCGAACGCGGCCATGGCTTTCTGGGAAGAGGAGGAAAACAGCATCATGCTTTTAAACCCCAGACTGCCGTTGGTGATCTCCTGAAACAGATCAAAGGTCTTGTCCATGGCAAAGCTGTGAACCAGGGCGTCACAGATGGTCCAGGAGGTCAAAAATACAAAAATGCCGAACAGAAGCCCTATGGCCCGGGGAAAGAGCGGGGTGGGAATTAATATGCAGATAAACGGCACCATGCCGATGAAAATGCTGAACACCACACTGCGGATGATGGGTATCCATTCATTGGCCATGATCCCCATGCCCATCATTGAATTTCCGGCGGCCCGGCTGGACAGGGCTGAAATGGCGCTGTCAGGGCTGTAAGTGGTGTATACATCCCACAGGGCCGAAGCCACCAGATACTGCCGGAACAAATGGGCGGATGAAAACGAAGACCTGAAAATCGCAGATGCCATATCCACTGCCTTCTGACGACAAATATCTGTCAGATCAGTACCCCCGGCAAGGGCGCTATTGACCCCTAATCCAGCTTCCCCGCACCGCTCCTGCCAGAATTTCTCCA
>PCSG01000320.1:2195-6052 GCA_002772195.1 Desulfobacterales bacterium CG23_combo_of_CG06-09_8_20_14_all_51_8
GATAACTGGAAAGATTTGTCCATGCCTGGGTACACGTCTGCGTGGCCCCGCTTCGGTTGGCCGAATCATACCAGACCGTATAGATGGCCGGATTAACGGCATTTGCCAGAACCTGCTGGAAATCCGAGGTGGTGTTTAATAAATTAATGTCAATGCTGGAACCTGGTTTTGCGATCTCAAAAAACACACAGTCTTCCACATACCGCCGCATGGACATGCTGATGTACGTGCCGCTGGCGTCTGATCCTGCCAGGTCCACACCCCCGGAAAACGCTTTGTCAAAAATCGAATAAGACAGTCCGCCGGCATTGTCCCTGTATGATTCAGGGTTCCCAGCCGTCCAGATCATGTCCACAAACCCTTTTTCAATGGCATTTGACAGCCCTGCCAGAACGACGATTCCTTCCGGAACCCCTCCCACGGTCTGGGTTTCGTTTAAGACTTCGTCATAGATCGTGATCTGGGTGGTGGGCCGGATAAAGGTGAGATAGACAATGATGCCTGCCATGATGATCCCGAACCATTTCATCATGTCCTAGGACGAGGCTTTTCCGGAAAAAATTCCTGATCCAATGGTGACAATACCGCCGATGACCATGCCCAATACAATAACCCCGAAAAACAGGGTCTGATACCGTGTATCCGACATGATGAGGCCCAGCTTCTGGAAGGTGTTGACAGTGGCGTCAAACTGGTTCCATACCGTGTATTCCTGGAGACCGGCAGGCACGGCGGCATGGGCCGGTAAAGCAGACAGAAACAGGATTGCCGAAAGGGATACGGTAGAAACAATATGATAAATTCTGAAAATTTTCATCGGGTCAACCGGTGGGCCACGCTGGCGTTAAAATAGCGCGCGAGGCTTGCATAAATCTGGTTTTTGGTTTCATCTGCCCGGACATTGTATTCCTGATACCCCACCAGCTCGGTCAATTTCGCCGAATACTGGTTCCGGGCGGCCCGGACATATTCCGGGAGGGTGTTTTTCATTTTTTTCAGTTCTGCAATGGTGGGAGAGGCCAGTTCAATATGGCAGTAATTCTGCTGGGTGGCGTTTGTTGAGCCCTGGGTGTTTGCCACAATCACGTCTCCGGTATCAATAACGGTCTGAATCGTGTCATAGAGATCCGTCATCATGACATAGGCGTAAGCCGATGCCACCACATCAGAATACATATCGCGATGGCCGATGGACTGGCGGCCGCGCCCTGGGAGGCCACATCCCCCACAATAGAATTGTAAATAGATAGGGGCAGGATCTTCACGAAATTTTCTTCAGCAACAGCCAGAGGCTGCTTTGAGATCATTTTGGTGGAAATGGATTGCAGGACCGAAAAAATCCATTCCCGCACACTGGAGTAGGTGGTTCCACTAATCGTGATGCTGGTCATTTGGACGCAGGGACCACCCACCGGCTTGGTCCAGACGTCGCCGTTCACCAGCCCGTCGATATTATTGGGCGTGTCCTTGGGGCATTTGGCCACATACTGGGGCATCAGGGTTGTGCCGTCGATCATGATATCGCCGATATATCCCCGCATCAGGTCCGCGTAACTTGCGGACAAACCCCTTTTGGACAGCAGATTGTTTAAAATGGACCCGGAGGTGAAAAACAGGGACCTGATTTCAGGGGGGCAAGCCGAAACTTGCGCGTTTTCCGACACCCCGGCAATGGCCTGCAATGCGCCGGAGGTGGTGTTTTTATCATTCCCCCCGGTGGTTTTAATTTCGGTATAAAGGTCCATCACGCCGGTGCTTTGCACAAAATCCTGGACCGCCATGGTTTTTTTGGCGGATATCAGATCACTGGACGGGCCGGAGGTCAGGCCGTCCGCCACTTCATACACCAGGGCCTTGGTGGCCTTGCAGTCGTCGAGCTGGAGCTGGTTTAACCGGTCTGTGATGGCCTCCAGGGTGTTTAAAGACTTGGCGCATTGGGAACACAAGGTGTTTAGCGCCAAATCAAAGGCCACGGCAGGGGCTGCGTTCATCATGTTCTGGAGTTTCTGGACCAGGTAATCGGCATTGAGAAACGAAAATCCCCCCATGAACACATCGATTCCGCCGCACCCGGCCTTGAATTTCGGCGGGGTGGCGCTGACCAGATAATCATTTCCCGCCGACCACCTGGCGGAAAAACTTCCCAATGTGCCGTATCCCCGTTTCTGACCGGTAAAATAATCGGCCTGGGTAGTGGTCTTCTGGTCAATCCAGTCGTCAATCCAGGCAGCATTGGCGGTTTGGAAAGAGATTAAAAATAAAATCATCAGGCAAACAATAACTGCCTTGTTATTCCTGAAAAAAATATTGTATGCAGGTAATACTTTCATCATTACCCCTTTGAGAGAATATGAGGATATGTCATCTGACTGGTTTGAATTTTTAAAAAAAGATTTTGTCCAGGGTTTTCCCGCCTTTTGCGGGTTTGAAGTTACTCACGCAAATCATGGTGTTTTTGAAACCTGCCTGAAGGTTCGCAGTCAGCACCAGCAGCAGGACGGGTTTGTTCATGCCGGGGTGATTTCCACCATGGCAGACCATACCGCCGGATACGCGGCATACACGACCGTTTCCAGGAAATTCCGCATCCTGACCATCGAGTTTAAGATCAATTATTTCAAACCAGCCACAGGTCCACTTCTGATCTGCCGGTCAAAAGTCATCAATAACGGAAAAAAAATCAAAGTGGTGGAATCCGAGATTTTTTCCGTATCCGATGATATTGAAAAACTGGTTTCCAAAGCGCTGCTGACCATGACCGCCGTGCCAGCAGAAAACATCCAGGCTGCTTCGTAAATCTCCCGGGTATAAAAAACATGGCTGCCTTTTCATTTGCTTGGCCTTCCTTGCTCCACCAAATGACCGATGGCTTCCGCATAAGTCTTCCCGGAACTCACCAGTTCTTCGATTTTAAAAATATCATTGGCATCGGAAGTAAACAGGTAATAGGAAAATGGATCCACGGCCAGCCGGGAAATCCCCACCCCCACCGGCGTGTCCATGAATATCTCAGAATACCGGGGCTTGGGGCTTTTGACGCTCTTTAACAGTCGCATGGTGAAATTGTCATAATCGATGATTTTGCGGCTTTTGGCTTTTTCAAAAGACCCGGACTGGAGATAAAATTTATAGGCAGAATTGTCCCGGATCACATCGCCCACAGAGCCGAACATTTCGAGGTCCATGAGCGACTGGGTGATCACCGTAAAGCTCCCGCCGTATTTTCTGGCCCGGCGATAGCCTTCTTCGATAATGTTGCGGAGCATGTCGTTATCTTTGAAAAATTGCCAGGCCTCGTCAAAAATGATGAGCCGTTTGCGGGACCGGTCCGAAAGGTAGAGGTCCTGGGTCACGTAATTTAAGACCTGAAGGGTGATGATCCGGAACAGTTCCGGCTGTTTTTTGAGGTCTTCCAGCTCCAGCACCACGAATTCATCACTCGAAATATCGAGAGTCGATCGGCCGTTGAACCAGTGCCCGTAAGGTCCCTGGGAAGTGAAACTTCTTAAATTAAATGCCAGCTTTGAGGCCAGCAAGCGAAGGTCCGCCACGCAGTTTTCATTTTCCCGGCAATCAATGTCGAGGACTTCATCCGCGTATTTGGGAAAGTTGGTCAGATATTCATAGATCTTGTCGACGTCGCTGTCCGGTCCGTAATTCTCATAGGAATAATAGACCGCGTTTTTGATCAGGGTCCGTTCGGTTTCCGTGGGCTGTGAGTTGGTTGCGGAAAATGTCATCTGCAAAATGATTGAGGCAATGGTGGAGGCGTCTTCCTTGATATTGACCACATTTGAAAACGGATTGATCACCATTTTGGAGTCTCTGGAAAATTCCACATAAACCCCGTTAAACAT
>PCSG01000288.1 GCA_002772195.1 Desulfobacterales bacterium CG23_combo_of_CG06-09_8_20_14_all_51_8
CCGGGCACATGGGGACCCTGACAGAGGCGAACGGCTACGCCAAAGGGGTGGGGATCTGCGGAGACGCCATTGAAGTCTATCTATCGGTCCATGACCAGAAAATCGCCGATATCCGGCACGATCCCCATGGATGCACCTACACGGTGGCCTGCGCTAACGCCATGGCCCATCTGGCGCACGGCCGGAGCCTGGAAGACGCTTTAAAAATCACGCCCGCAGATGTCGCCGCTGAACTGAACGGATTGCCGGCGGATCACATGCACTGCGCTTCCCTTGCGGTCAACACTCTGGGAGAGGCCATTGACGATTATTATCAGAAAGTCTAGGGCGGGGAAAAACCGGCAACGGCGCGCACCAAGGTGAAAATACTGTAACCATGCCCCGGGTTCATCGGTTATCCGGTTGCCATGATGAAATCGAGATGAAAATGAAAAAAATTCTGATCGTAACCTCGCAGGAAAAAAAATTTGCTGGATTCATGGATGCTCTGGTCCGGAACGGAGCTGAAGTTATCCGGGCCGATTCAGCGGAAGCCGCCGTCGACAGCGTGTCCGCGGCAAAACCGAATCTGGTGGTGATCGACGAAACCGTGGATGGCATCCCGGGTCTGAAAATCGCCCGGAGCATTCTCATGAAAAACGCCATGGTCAATCAGGCCGTGGTCAGTCCTCTGTCCCCGGATGATTTTCACGAAGCCTCGGAAGGACTAGGCATCATGGCCCAGCTCTCTCCGAGTCCGGATGCAGCCCAGGCAAAAATGATTCTGGAGCTCCTGGGGAAAATGCCATGACCTGAGGGTGAAAGGTCAAAGACTGAAGACCGGACGATTTTATACTTTTTAAACAATCCGTCAATTCCACCCACCACCCCAATTCTTAAATTGTATCTTGGCATTTTTTTTGATAATAGAAAAATCTGTCCAGTCAATTTCTGAAATTCGAGGAGGAAGATTTTATGGAAGGATGGGAAGAGGATGAATTCAGAAACACATCCCTGATGGCGCCCTGCGGTCTGTATTGTGGGACCTGCGGCATCTATATCGCCGGGCGGGATAAAAATGAAAAATTCAGGGCCGTCATGGCCGGCCTTTACGGCACAAAACCCGAGGAGACCACCTGCGCCGGGTGTATGCAGCCGGACCCGCCGAAAGATTTCTATTATTATTGTAAAACTTGCAAAATCAGGGATTGCGTGAAGTCCAAAGGCTTTTATTCCTGCCACCAGTGCGGAGACTGGCCGTGTGAAGAGATCAAAAATTTTCCCCTGGCCACGGGCCGTCGGGTCATGCTCCGCACGATTCCGGTCTGGCGGGAAAAAGTCGCCGAACTCGGCGATGAAGACGGAAGCGTTGCCTGGGCTGCGGCGGAATGCGAACGATATCATTGTCCGGACTGCGGTTATCCCCTGTTCCGGGGCGCCCAGCGCTGCCGGCAGTGTAAAAAAGACGTGGCGGATCAACTGGACGGGTCGCTTTAAAAGAAAGCCTATGAAAGAAAACCATCTTCAGCCGACCCCGACCCTGAATTTCCATCATCTGTCGGTACGGGAATTCATCAAAACCCATGCCGGCGATAAGGATGATCCCGTCAATCAGGCCGTCAGCCTCTATTACGCGGTGCGCGACGGTATCCGCTATGATCCCTATGCCATCGATCTTACGGCGGAAGGACTGTGCGCCAGCACCACCTTGAAAAATGGCCGGGGCTGGTGCGTGGCCAAGGCAATCCTTCTGGCCGCCTGCTGCCGCAGCATGGGAATCCCGGCCCGATTAGGATTTGCGGATGTTCGAAACCACCTGTCCACCGAACGCCTCCGCGCCCAGATGCGGACTGATATTTTTTACTGGCACGGATACACGGCCATTTATTTAAACAACCGATGGGTCAAGGCCACCCCGGCCTTCAACATCGAGCTGTGCCGCAAGTTCAATTTCCATCCCCTGGACTTTGACGGCACCGCAGACTCCCTCTATCATCCCTTTGATTTGAGCGGCAACCGCCATATGGAGTATGTCAACGACCGGGGCCTGTTTGACGACGTGCCCATCGACGCCATTATCAGTACGTTCCGGAAAGCCTATGTCGTGGACGATTCCTTGGAAAAAGCCGATTTTGAAGCGGACGTGACCTCAGAAACACGGTAATCAGAAAAAGCGGATCTATTCGCTTTGCGCGGCCTTCGGGGACTCCGCAAGGGGCACTCGTTCCCGAAGACCTTCGGCGAACCGGGCCGCTTCGGACAAATCCGTGTCATCCGGGTGACTGGGATAGGTGCGGAAAATTTTATGAAGCCCGTTGCATTTGAACCGCCCCACGCTGGTCTGGCCCAGCTGTTCTTCCATGGAAGAAAGGCACCCATCGGCGGTCCATGATCCGAACAGCGGCGCGCCATAGGTGACAAAAACTGCGGACGCGGAAACATCTTCCAGCCCGGCCAGAAACTCCTCGATTTTATCCGTGGGCACACCGCCATGAACCGGAGAACCCACCACGATCAGATCATAACAGCCCGGAAAATATTCGGCCGCCTTATCCACATGAACACTCGGGCAATTTAAAACCCGGGCGATTTCATCAGCGATCTTTCCGGTATTGCCGCTCCAACTGTCGTAGACCACGATGCTTTTCAGATACGCGGACCCCGGCGGCCGCGGGTCCAGGGCTTCCACATGAAAATCCATGGCGGCATTGTGGGTGGCGCATCCTGAAAATATAACGACCGCCCAAAAAACAATCAGAATCGCCCAGTTTTTCCTCTGACCCATCTTCATTCCCCCTGACTTGCTGATTCTATGATGAAAAACCAATTCAGACGGAATAAATTTTTAGCATATGTTCATAATCCATGCAATCAAATTTTTTTGCGGTAACGCTCTCCCTGATTCTTGAATTATATCTTGTCTCCATTTTTGGTATCAAAGGGCAGGTTATTGAAGCGTAACCCGGACAAAACGGCCCTATGAATTCATCCAAAGCAATATAAGCGTGAAACTCGGCCTCAAGCTGGGGCTGATGTAATTTGGACCGGGGCTGCCGGATTGCGGCAGCGTCATGAAATCGTCACCACCAGCCGATCCCCTTTCACGGCGGTGGGATAAGGCGTAATCGGTTTCGGGGCCGGGCCGTAAATTTTTTTCCCGTCAATGCCATAGGTGGATTTGTTCACGCTGCAGCATTGAACGGTATTGGTTTCGGGAACCGGGTCCAGGCGCCGATGACCGATATGCGTGCATCTGTTTTTGAACGCGCGATATTTTTTGTCCGCCCCAAAGACCACGAGCACCCGTTCCGGAAGATCACCCCCTTCAAACCGCAGGGCGCCGCCGGGTTTTTTCAGTTCCAACGCCTTTTTCAGGTTAATGGTGAGTTTCCCGTCAGCATAGGTCCAACAGTCAGGTGCTTGCGGTTTGGATGTCGCCGGTGTCCCGAAAAGGCGCTGAAAAATACTACGGTTTAAAAATTTGATCTTCTTCATGGTATCCCCTTTTTTGAATTGATTTTGCGTCTGACGGATCAGTTAATTAAATTGATGGATGAAAATTCATAAACTTTTTTACGCCGGGTTGTTTTTTAATTCCGTTCATATCTCGTTTTCTCAAACAAAGCAATTGATTATGGATCAATTTATTACTCATTGAAAAAATCTATCGAAATTAAATATATTATAGATATTATCAAATTGACAGCCCCCTTTTTTCCCTTTAGGGTGATTTTTCACCATCGCCGGTTTTCCGGAATCAACCTTTTGATGATTTATCTGGCTGACATATCATGACATATTTATTTTTCGGCTTTACATGAGTCTGGCGCACATATCTACCCGGGACTGGTAGACGCGTCACCGCCATGGGCCGGAAATAGTGGTATATCGGCAAAATTCTCTTCCCGCTTCCCTGTTTTCCCATTCATTTTAGGCCCCTGCGTTCATCTCGCGCAACACATCCGCTTGATGTTTTCCGTCGCGCCATACCCACCAGTTCCCGCCGTATGATCTCTGCTTTACTCTTAAACTATTAAATAAATTTATTTTCAATAACTTATATAACAAAAAAATTCTGGAGGGAACCAAAATGACCGATCTCATCAAGCTTCCAAAAATTAAAAAAACCGAGTTTCTGGACAAAGTGAAACAGATCCTCCCTAACGGGGGAAATTTATCCCTGTGCCTGACCTGCGGGGCCTGTTCATCCGGATGCCCGGCCACCGGCCTTGCCAACATGGACCCGAGAAAATTCCTGCGGCTGGTAGCCCTGGGCCTGGAAGAAGAGATCACCAAGCACCCCTGGGTCTGGATGTGCACCATGTGCGAACGCTGCCTCCATGTATGCCCCATGAGCATCAATATCCCGGGCCTGGTGTTTGAGGCCCGGAAACTGTGGCCCCGGGAGGAACGGCCCAAAGGCATCCTGGGTTCCTGCGATATGGCGGTCAAAAACGACAGTTGCAGCGCCATGGGTGCGTCACCGGAGGATTTCCGGTTCGTGGTGGAGGATATCCTGAAAGAAGTCCGGGAAACCCAGCCCGGATGGAAGGATTTGCAGGCCCCCATCGACAAGCAGGGCGCGTATTTTTTCCTGAGCCAGAACTCCCGGGAGCCGGTGACCGAGCCGGATGAAATGATTCCCCTGTGGAAGATTCTGCATCTCGTGGGCGCTGACTGGACATACAGTTGCACGGGTTGGGGCGGGGAAAATTACTGCATGTTTCTGGCCGATGATGAAAACTGGAAAAAAGTGGCTACGACAACCATCAATTCGGCGAAAAGTCTGGGCTGCAAGGTGTATCTGAACACCGAATGCGGCCATTCCACGTTTTCCGTATGGAAAGGCAATCAGAAATTTGCCATCGACAAGGATTTCGCCATTGAGTCCATTGTGAAGTATTACGCCCAGTGGATTCGGGAAGGGAAACTCAAAGTAAATGCCGACTGGAACAAAGACCTCAAGGTCAAGTTCACGGTGCAGGATCCCTGCAACCTGGTGCGGAAGAGTTTCAAGGACGCGTTTGCCGATGATTTGCGGTTTGTGATCAAGGCCTGCGTGGGAGAGGAAAATTTCATCGACACGACCCCGAACAAATCCAACAATTACTGCTGCGGCGGGGGCGGCGGGAGTCTTCAGTCCGGTTACAAAGGGGAGCGGCTCCAGTACGGGCTGTTAAAACACCAGCAAATTGAAGCCACCGGCGCGCCCTATGTCATTACCCCCTGTCATAACTGTCACGCCCAGATTCATGAACTGGGAGAGCATTATGCGGACGGAGGCTACCGGTCCCTGCATCTGTGGACCATTATCGCGCTGTCGCTGGGCGTTCTGGGGGAAAATGAACGGGAATATTTAGGCGATGATTTAAAAGAAGTGAATATGCCGGCTGCTGAATAAGGATTAGGCCATGGAAACACAAGACCATTGCGATTGCCTGAATTGCCTTCTACAAACCAAATGGCGGGAATATTACGCCGCAACGGAAACGGCTCTGACGGCCAACTATCCCGCTTACCGGGAAATATTGGGACTGCTTGACAGAATCTGCACCCGACCGGTGGAAATTGACGAATACTGGGATATGGCGGTGCGGCTCGGCAAACTTCTGGAACAAATGGGTCCGGGAACGGTCTTTTATAATTATTTTTTTGAACAGATCAACCCTTACCATCAAGGGACTGCCCGGCATTTTCGGCACCTCTGTCTGGACCTGCGTGAACAGATCCAGGCATTTGACAGATGGCGGCGGGAAAAGCGGCGGCTGCGGCTGGTGAAAAACCACTAAATAAGGAGAACATGAATGACCCAAACAATTACCGGTGCGGCAATGGTCATCGGCGGCGGGATCGGCGGGATTCAATCCGCCCTGGACCTGGCCGGTTCCGGTTTCAAAGTATATATGGT
>PCSG01000337.1 GCA_002772195.1 Desulfobacterales bacterium CG23_combo_of_CG06-09_8_20_14_all_51_8
CGGCCGTCTGCGATCTGGGGAAGAAATTTGGTCTTCAAGGCCGGGTCGCCGTTTCTAAGGATGCATTCCGCCGCGTATCCGGAAAACATGAGGGCCGAACCCAGCGTGGAATCCTTCCGGCAGAAGGTTTCCGCGACCAGGACAAATTCAAATAATCCCATGCCGCCGCCATTGACATCTTCCGGAAAATGGATGCCGATAAACCCCAGTTCCGCTGATTTTTCGACAATACCATCCGGGAGTTTCTGCGCCTTTGACAATTCGATGATCATCTCTTTGTCAAATTCTCCCCGGGCGAACTCCCACGCGGCTTTTTGAATTTCCTTTTGTGATTTGCTGAGATTAAACTCCATCTGAAACTGCCTCCTGAAAGATTAAGGGATCGGGGTGTTTTCGTTCATAAGGGGTCTGGGCCTGCCGGCCGGGCGCTGTCAGATAAAGGATGATGCGGATGGCCGCGTCGAGACCCCATCATTTGGTACAAAAATATGTTTCCAGCATTTGATGGAAAATTATCTGCGTCGTGTAAAAATGTCAAGCATATTTTAAAGATGATGGACAACCTTGCCGGGTTTTACGGGATTTTCAGAGACCGGGAGCCGGGCAAAAATTGGGCCGCCGGATGACGTTCGGGGTGGTTACAGGTCTGTGCCCGTGTCAGTCTTGTCCGATGGACAGGACGCCTCATCGATGCGGTTCATGGCCTCCATCATGAGGTACATGAAATCCGCCATTTTGGGGGCGTTCATTTCAGCGGGTGGCAGGCCGGGTTTGAATTTGAAGTTGCCGCGTTTTTGTTTCAAAATTTCAAAAAAAGCCGGTTCGCCTTTCATTTCCAGAAATTCCGATAGGATGATATCACCGCTTCTGACAAAAATCTGGGCGTCGCCTTTCGGGAAATTGAGGGTTAAGACACCGGTTTTCTGAGTCATGTTCAGGGCCTGCACCAGTTCCGTGGTGGAGATTTCTGAAAGATTGCCGGACATTCCGGATGAAATCTGTCTTGATCGTTCGATGTTGGACTGGGCCAGGCGCCTGGCCAGCAGGCGTGTAAAATACATCTGAAGCGGAGAGAACCGGTTGAGAACCATCCGGAAATAATTGCCGGACATACAAATGGTTTTCGTGTTTTCAACAACCTTTACCTTGGTGCTCACCGGATTCCCGGTTAAAAGACTCATCTCCCCGAAGATTTCGCCGCGCCCCAGTTTTGCGATGGCGACCCCGTAATCCCCGATGATTTCGACTTCGCCGTTCAGAATAACAAACAGGTTTTCCCCGCGATCCCCCTTTCTGAGAATAATCTGGCCTTTTTTAAATTCCCTGATTTTGAAATAAGGGATAATTTCCTTGAGTTCGTTATCGTGCAGGGCCTTGAAGATGGAAAAATTGGTCAACTCTTCGGCAAGTGCCGCCATTTCCTGGTCGATTTCCGGGGCCGCGTCGGCCGAAGGCGCTGTCGAAAGGAGATATTGCAGGCGGATGGTCCCTGGGCACCCGGTCGGATAGCCGCTGCAGTTGAATGTTTGCGGCGGATTGGGATTTTTTGCGGTCTGTTTGCCATGGGCGGTTACCAGCGCTGCGGTTATATCACTCATCAGGGTTAGACAGACGGGTTTTCCCATCAGGGAAACGCACCGGCCCGCGACTTTAAACTCATCGCCGTTCTGGTAAAGCGGGCAGTTATGGTTTTTGATGATCTGGAAGTTGGATTCTTTAAAGTCCATTAATTCTGCGGAAACATCACCGATTGGTTGCGTTGTGATAAAAGGATTCGGGCTTTTTGTAAAACTTTCAAAATTTTATATGGTTCTTCCTTTGAGTCAAGATAATTATTCGATAATTATTCGTTTTTCCGGTTTCAAGGCGCACGTCCTCTGAAACGGACGCTGCTAAGAAAATTTTATTGCGCTGCACAAAAAATAATATTTTCTTGCTATTTTTTTAAATTTTTATTTTAATATATAAAATTAAATATTTAAATATTTTATCAGGTTGTTTTGGTCTGAGTAAAGCGATATTTATTTTGCGCGATACCAATAAACGGAATCGGAGCAGCCCATGGGAAATGCACCCGGTAGAGTTCAACTGAAAAAATACGCGAACCGTCGTCTCTATGATACCGAAAAAAGCGCCTATATCACCTTAAATGATGTGGTGGAAATGGTGAAGCAGGGGCGGCGGGTGGAAGTGACGGACGTTGACACCGGAGAAGATGTCACGGCCTTTACCCTGACGCAGATCATTATGGAGGAGGCGAAAAAGAAAAACGTGCTTCTGCCGGTGCCTTTGCTTCATCTAATCATTCAATACGGCGAAACCGTTCTGGCGGATTTTTTCGGCAATTATCTGGAGAAGATGATCAAGAGTTATTTAACGGTTAAGAATATCGCCGATGAGCAGTTTGGCAAATGGCTGGACGTGGGAGCGGCCATCAATCAGGGGAAAAACTCGGCGTTTTCAGCGGAGAATCCGTTTCAATCATTCTTCAAACAGTTTTTCAGCAGTCCAAAGCCGGGTGATGAAAAAAATGATAAAAAAAATTCCAAAGAATGAGTGGTTTCAGTTTTCCCGTATCATTCCAAACGCCCGGACCACCAGTTCCGGGCTGATGGGGCTGGTGGTTTTTAGAATGATTTTATCCGCATAGCGGCCGGGATTTTTACGGGTGTTTACGACACGAAGGACAAAATGCGGGGTATCGGGTCCTGGTTTTTTCTTGAGATCAAGCGCGATGTTCGTGCCGTCTTCCGTTGATGCGCCGGTGATGTCAAAGGGATTGATGGCCGGCGGGGTGATGAGGATGTCGGTTTGAATTATGGATCCGGCAGTCCCGATCAGGCGCGCCGCCTTGGGATTGATATCCGCCGCCGCCAGGACTTCTCCGGTCAGGCTCAGCAAAATCGTCGCATTTTGGGGGTCGTCCGTGTATACGGTCGCCTGTTGGGTGATTTTTTTACCGGCGTCGCCGTCGGTTTTCACTTTTAAGGTGATTTCACCCGTCCCGCCGGGAGGGATTTGTCTCGAATACGAGACCGCCAGGCAGCCTCACCCGGCATAGACGCCGGGGATATTCAAGGGAACCTGTCCCTGATTGGCGATGGGGAAAGAATGGGTCACCTCGGTTCCGGCAACAACCGGAGAAAATGCAAAGGCGGGATGGTCAATCGTTGCTTTTGGGGACGGCGCTGTTTCCGTTGCGCCGGCATAACCGGCGAACATGATGAGTAAAAAGAAAATTGCGGCGGCGTTTTTGGGACCTGCTTTCAGTGGCATTGTTGTTTCTACTCCTTAATCTGAATTTCCAAATATCAACTGGTATTCCGCGTCTGTCAGCGTGCTCCGGCAGTTATCGTCAAATGCCGCATCCATTTCCCTTGAACTATTTTCAACCGCTTCGGGCGTAATTTCGCCCGCATCCAGCTTTTCAATCAGTTTGTCTCGTTCCGCCGTCCTTTCCTGGTAAAAAAACCGGATATCCTCAAGTTTGGTTTTATCAATTTTTTCGGTGACGGCTTCGATGCTGGTTTCCGGGTTTTCTATTTTAAAACCAAGAGTTGTTTCATCGGAATCACCCAGGACCGCAGGGGGTTCAGTCTGTGTCGAACCGGTTTCCAAAGCCGTAACAGACCCGAAAATCGTATTGATTTCATTTTCGGTCAATATTTCCTTGCATTTGGCGATAAAAGCCTGCTGGCTTTGGTTTAACGCCGCTCTGGCCTGCTCCAGGGTCATGGCACCGGAGTTGATCTGTTTACCGATATCGTCGCGATCAAGCACCATTTTTTTGAAATGGGTGTTGACTTCCTCCAGTTTATATCCCTGGACCTGTTCCTTTACTGCCTCTACGGGAATGTCCTGATTCAGAATAAAGCTGTATTCCGGGGTCTGGTCGATCAACGCGTCGATGGTGTCATCGACTTGTTCCGGCGCGATTTCAAAAAGAGCCTCGTATTCGGCCCTGCTTAAAATGGATTCATAGGTTTTCTGGTGCCATTTCATTAAATCAGCAATGGCTTTTTTAAATGTTTCATGATCGATTTTACCGGTCAGATAGGCTTCGTTGAGCTTGTCTTTGATATACAAAAGCGCCGTATGGTTTTTAACGATTGCCGCTCTTTTTTCAGGATCAAGATTTTTCAGGATATCATGAATGCGATCCATCCATTCGACATGAATAGTGGTATTTTTAAAGGTTTCGCTCTCTGCAAGAAGTTTGTCCATGTCAATTCCCAAAAGGTCAATCAGCGTTTCCGGGTATGAGACATAGGGGTTGCTGTCCGATGCCTTGGCCTTTGCCGGGGCTGAAGTTCCGGCAGATGCTGCAGGAGAGATGGGCGGCGATGACTCTTTTTTCAAACCAGCATCCGCCCCGCTTTTGTGGGATTGTTGTGGAAGTATTTTCTCTGAGATCGCATTGCCCCGGTCAACGACCATCGGTTCTTCGTCTGGAAAGAAATAGATGCCGATTATCAGGACGAACGTCAAAAAGAACAATAATGTGATTATAATTTTATTCCGCTTGTTCATTATTTTCCCTTGAAAATACTGACGATAAAAATAAAAATAAATTTTCAATTGAATTATCGGTTGAATTTATTTAGGGCGCGATTCATCAACCCGCTGATACTCCAATTGCCCTTCTTTTCCGGCCAGAAGCGGAGTCAGGGTCAATTGTGAATCAGTGACAGCATAATGAACGCTGTCGCTTTTGCCGATTTTCTGATCAGGCGCGCACCGTTCCCCCCGGGCTGAGGTAATCGTGAAGGAAAGCAGACCATCGACGGCTGTATAGTCGCCGATGATCAAACATCCCGGCGCATCCATTGTCAGCGTTTGCTCGGAAAAGATAATTTTGACAACTACACCGGTCACTTTTTCCCCCCCGATAGCTGTCTGTTGCCAGGTGCCGACTATGGAGGGAACGTTTTTCTGCGTTTTTTCGATTTTTGATGAGTCGGAATTGTTGCACCCGAAAATAAAAAAGATATGGAAAAATAAAAGAATAACTATCGGCGTTGTTTGGCAGTATTTCATCGTCCTCCCAAGGATAATTCAGGACACGTATACGGCGGTTGATAAAAAAGCCTTCCTTTGTAAAGTTTATAATTACTAAAACAAAGGAAGGCTTTTGTCAATAAACGAGTATGTCAATAATCGATCGTTATTACCACCACAGCCAGCATGCGGTCTTGCATGCGGACCAGGTTGTCGAGTTCCCATAAGTCCCAAAGGTCGGGCCGGTCAGCCAGTATCCGCCCACGCCGCCTTTGGCGATGGTATGCCCCGATGTATACAGTCCGCGGTTGGCTTCCTGGTGGCAGACGCCCTGAACAGCATACACAAACCGGCAGCCCCAGTTGCTGGATGTGCATTTTGAATCATTGTAGTCGCCATATCCGCCGGAGTAAGAAATATAGGAACCCCCGGATTCTCCGCCGGTCCATGACCAGCAGCTGCTGCTGGCGCAATGATAGGTATGATCCGCCTGGATACCGAGAATGTTGAATATCCCATATTTTTTGCCTTTCATATAGGATGATCCGAAAGCCGGGCCGGATGTTAAGGCAACACATACAAAAAATATTGCTAAAATCATTAATGCTTTTTTCATTTTTTCCCCTCCGGGTGTTTGTAAATGTTAAAATTGGTTTACATATTGATAAAACGATCTAAATTCCCAAATTCCATAAAATTGCTCCCCCTTTTTGACCTCCTTTCGTCTTAGATTAAAAAAAATAGCCGGGTACCTTTATTAATAAATGTCAGGCAACCCGGCTGTCTTCTTGAGACCCGTGGCTTTCCGTCTCCGCCTCGCAGCGGATTTGGCTTTAGCTTCTCAGTGGCAAAAAAATCAAAGAGCATTTGAATGATGTTTTGTTATATCAACACTGTTCATGTATATAATACTTAAATGTTAAATGAAATTTGTCTTCGACTTTTGTGAACTCTTATCAATTCAGCGTTTAAACGGATATGTGCC
>PCSG01000160.1:108-2151 GCA_002772195.1 Desulfobacterales bacterium CG23_combo_of_CG06-09_8_20_14_all_51_8
GTTCATTGTGGACAGTGAGGCCCGCCGGCTTGTCCACCGCCAGCCAGCCTTGGCCTGAGGCCAATACCGGGATTTGCAGGGATTTGGAATTGAGGGTGAGCATAAGGTGTCAGGTTTCGGGTGTCAGTGTTCAGATCGTGGGGGGGGGATTAGCGAAGCGTAATCCCCCGGTAAGGGAACACTGAAAAATTAATATACCTGAATGCCGACCAAAAAATGATTCACGCAGAGACGCAAAGGCGCAGAGGATAATGCCGCCAAAGGATTCTCCCTCTGCGTCCCAGCGCCTGCGGGAGAAATAAAAAAAAGAATGCTCCCCGTCGTAAACAGGTATCTTAGTTTTTCGGAAATCCCTAAAGATTTTTGTCATTGTCAAAAAAAGGGGTTTAATATAGATAAAGCCGGAAAGAAATCCCCGGAATCCGGATTGTCATTGCGCCGTGAGAAACAACATACCACAGGTGACCCATTGAAAAAAAGACCCGTTACGCTCAATTACGTTATTTTTTATATTTTGTTTCTACCTGACACTTGGCGGATTCTCATGGGAATCATTATTTCCGCTTTGATCACGCCCCACGTGACCACCCCGAACCTGGGCGTCAGCGGCCGGATCATGCTTTACCTCATGATCGCCACCATCGGGTATGCGGGGACCGCCATTCCGGGCCGGTGGGTATCGGAAATGTTCAAAAAACTGATCCTTGGGGACAAGCGGCCCCGATGAACGTCAGCAGGTTTTTAAATCTTGAAAAAATATTCTTGAAATATTCAGAAGAAAACATATAGTTATTGTAATGACAATGTTAATACAAAACTATCCCGAAAACAGGAGAAGACCATGTCAAAAACAGCCGTAATTCAAACTCGCGTCGATCCAAAGACAAAGGAAAGAGCGCAAATCATATTGAAAAAACTTAATATATCCATGTCAGAAGCTATTTCGATGTATCTTTCACAAATAACGCTGCACAAAGGAATTCCGTTTGAAATTAAAATTCCCAACGAGGTTACGGCTGAAACACTCAAAGCCTCTGAAGAAGGGGAAGATCTTCACCCTGTTGATTCTGTTGATGCGTTATTTCAGGAGCTTGAAGCGTGAACCTCCATTATACGACGCAATTCAAGAGGGACTTCAAACGGATTCAGAAACAAAATAAGGAAATTGGAAAGTTACGGGCCGTCATAGAAAAATTGGTTGAAAGGCAAATGCTGGAACCCAAGCACCGAGATCATCAATTATGCGGAAGATGGGAGGGCCACCGCGATTGCCACATAGAACCGGATTGGGTATTAATTTATCGGATAGCGGCCGATGATCTCTATCTTGAAAGAACAGGTTCCCATGCTGAGTTGTTCAAAAAATAATTTTTCAAGCCCTGCTTTGAAGCCGATCAATCGGATTCCCCGCCCTCCGGCAATTCCAGCAGCTTGATAGACCCCACCGCATTTCCCGCGATCCCTTTGATGGAACTGTACATGAAGCTCGTGTTTAAAATTACTTTCTGAATCTGCTTTTCCCGCTTTTTCCATATTCCCTGCATGGCCCGTTTTTCAGCCTCCAGATCGATATTCATCTGGGAAAACCCCTCGACAATGGCTTCGATCTGGAGTTTGAATTCATTGCCGGTCAGGTAATCATAGAGCATGGCCATCTTGTCCCCCTTATTTTCCTGGGTGGCCACGGCATTGCTGATCTGAACGACCGATTCCCGAAGCACAAAGCACAGCCCCTTGAATTCTTCAAACGTGCAAATCCAGATGCCGTCCCGAAGCCCCATCCGCTCCATATCCTTAGGCATGGCGTCGGTAACGATGACCCCGATATGGGCGCCTTTGTCCCGCATGTCGGCCTTGAATTTTTCAATCCAGGCGGGCTGGAATTCCTTGGTGCGCTTGCTTTCATAATAAATGGCCCCGCAGTTCTGTCTGGACCGGGTATTGACCACTTGCAGGCAGTCGCCGCCCCGGGCGCCTTTTTTGATTTCCGCGAGGGTGTCCAGGGGGAAGCTGGCGGCCAGCCAGTCTTCGATGGCCAGTTCC
>PCSG01000160.1:2175-5600 GCA_002772195.1 Desulfobacterales bacterium CG23_combo_of_CG06-09_8_20_14_all_51_8
GAACTCTGGTCGGCTTTTCGCTGGGCCTCCTGAAGCTGGCGTTTGAGCTGGTCAATGATGTGTTCTTTTTCAGAAACCTTGAGGCTCATCCGGTCTTCCTCGACCTTCCGGATCCTCTCTTTTTCCCCTTTGAGGATTTCGTTTAATTTTTTTTCCGCCGCCGCTTCAATGCTTTCCTTGAGTTCATCCTTTTCCCTTGTCAGGCGTGCGATGTCCGCCTTGGCCCGGTTGAATTCCTTGAGCTTTTCGGATTTCTCGTTTAACTCCTTTTCCATCGCCGCCAATTGGGAGTTTTGTTCTTCCCGAAATTTGTCCGTGAGCTCCTTTTCCAGCTTCGCCTTTTCGGTTTTCAGCGTGTTTTGAACTCCTTCCTGGATCTGCCGGGCCATGGCCTGTTTTTCCTTTTCAAGAGCCTCCTTCGCCAGTTCCAGGTCAGCGGACTGTTTGGCGAATTTGGTTTTTTCCTCGGCGATCTGGGCGGTCAGCCGGCTTTTAAACTCCGCCAGCTTTTTTTCATTTTCCGCTTCCAGACTGGCCTTGATCTCGTCCTTTTCCCGCATGAGGCGTGCGACGTCGGCTTTGGCCTTGTTGAATTCCTTGAGCTTTTCGGATTTCTCGTTCAGTTCCGCTTCCAGGGTTTTGATCTGCTCGCTTTGCTCAAGGGTCAGCTTTTCTTTTACCCGGGCCTCGATTTTCTTGGTTTCCTCATCCAACCGACGGCTGAACTGTTTTGTGAGATCATCCTCAAGCTGGTGGTATAAAATCGCGTTGACGTCGATTTCCGATCCGCATTTCGGGCAGTTGATTTTATTTTCCTGGGGGGTCATTTTGCTCCATTTTCTTGGGTAAAAATATTGAGCTGTATCGGGAGGGGGAATGTTAAGCCGTCGGGAGTATTTTTAATCCGGGAACCGAATGGAAATGCTCATCCAGCGTAAACAGAAACACGCCATGGCGGAGGCATAGGGTGGCGATCAGCACATCCATGGGCGGGATCGTGATGCCTTTGCTGCGCAGAGATGCGTCCAGATCACCGGCGGCCTCCCACATATTTTCTTCAAAGGAAAGCCGGACCAAAGCGTCAAACAGCGGCAATATCTTTTTCCGTTCGACCGGGCGAAGGCCGCGCTTTATTTCAAAAAGAACCGGCCCGCATGTAACGATGCGATCCTCGTTAAGCAGCAATTGCATCTTGGAAACAATCGCGGTGGTTTTTCCATTTAAAGCGTCAATCCAGGCGGATGTATCCGCTAATACAGGCGGCATGGTCATTTCCCGACGGAATTATTTTTCAATTCTTCAAGCCATTGTGCACGCCTTAAATCCGAACCGACGCTTTCGATAATGACGTCTTCATCGACGTCCAGCGTTCCGAGCAACCCGGCCAGCTTTTTCAGTTTTGTCCGGCGGATCTGTTCCTTGACCGCTAAAGCAACAGCGGCAGTTTTGGATTTCGCATCGGAAATTTTTACAAGTTCCTGGACCAGATTTTCATCAAGAGTCACGGTTGTTCTCATGCTAATCTCCATCATAAATATTTATTAATATTGTGTGATAAGTTTACGCATAATTCAAGGGGAAAATTGTTTTTCCTCCTGTATTATAGATCACCCCCCCTTTTTTCACATAATCATCTAATACGGCCGTAGCCTTTTCCCGGCCAACATCTATGATCACGTCGATGCCCCGGGCTTTAAGTTCGGAAATCCAGTTGTCAGGTTTGGGGCCTTCATCAAATCCGATGGCTTCGGCGTCCTGTTTCCGGGCCCCGCAGACCAGGCGGCGCACCCCGGACCAGACAACGGCCCCGAAGCACATGGCGCAGGGTTCGGTGGTGGCGTAAAGATCAAAGGCATATTTCCCCCCGTCGCTGATATCAAACCGGCCCAGGATTTTTTGGGCCATGGCGATGGCCACCATTTCCGCATGAAGGATCGAGCAGTTCTCCAAAGTCACGAGGTTGATTCCCGGAGCGATGAGGCGGCCGTCCACGTCAAACACCGCAGCCCCGAATGGTCCGCCGTCCCCGTTCTCAATATTTTTCCGGGAGAGTTCAATGGCAAAATCCATGCGGTCTTCCACTGTGGCAAAAATTTGGGGCGAGCGGTCGATAAAATCGGCCACCCAGGGGGGAAGGGTGAATTTAAATTCCAGGAGTTTCATGGAAAGCCTTTTCTAAAAAAGATTAACATCCAACGTCGAACATTGAACATTCAACTTCCAAGATGGAATTTTTGAATTTTTTATAGTTTTTTCGGAAGGTTGCATACGAATTTAAAAAGGTCTATTCCTTCTTCGATGTTGGACGTTCGATGTTGAATGTTGGACGTTTTTGCATTTTCCCGCCTGTTCCCGCCTAATTACGCCTGATTACGCGCTGACGCGCTAATCAGGCCTACGTGCCGACACCTGAAACCCGAAACCTCCCTTCACAAAAACACCGCCGGTTATTGGATTTTTTCCAGAAGTTCTGATTTTTTGGCGTCATAGTCCTGTTCGGAAATCAGGCCTTCATCCAGCAGCTCTTTTAAGTATTTGAGTTTGTTTTTAATATCTTCTTGAGTCAGGGCGTCTGAAGGGTTTTTCGGAGCCGAAGTGTCAGGCGTTACGGCCGTCTGTGGGGTCAGGGCAGGGGTCGTCGGAGGGGTTTGTTCCGGTGCGGGGGCGGCTATCGAAGGTTCCGGGTTTTGGGGAACAATGGAGACTGATGGCGGAATTATGGCCGGGGCTTTGGCGACAGCCTGCTTGAGGGCGTCCAGGTCCGCCACAATCCACATGGGGGCCTCTTTGCCGGTGTCCAGCCGCCCGGGTTGTCCATAAGGGGAAACCGGGTTTAAGATTGTGCTCGCGCTTTTGATGCCAAGGGGATCGATCCGGGAAAAGTCCTCGGGAAAGGCGTTGGTGGCGTCGGGCTCGATTTCGGAATTGATCTTGGAAAACGCGAGATTCAATTTCTTGCCGGATTCCACGAACACCACCCCTTCGGTTTCCCGGGAGACGGAAAAAATCAGGCCCTTTCCCCGATTATAGGAGGTGAACCGGATTCTCTGGCTGTTGTCCGCCTGTTTCAGGGCGTCTGCCAGAGCCGGGGCCAGTCGGTTGATTTCCTCGGCCTGAAACACCGGGAAGGTTGTTTTCTTGTTCATCAGTCCGGCGTTCTCCACATAGGTGAGATCAGCCATGAGCCGGGTGAGATCAGCGGGAGCGATCGCATGGGGATGGGTGTATTGATCGGTGAGGAGGATTCCTTTTTCCTCGCGCTGTTCCAGATTGACGACAAAATCCCGGTCCTTGACGACCGGCGTTCGGACCCATTGGGTGGTGGCGCAGGCGGGGAAAAAGACGGCGCTTAAAATGATCAGGGCAAAAATTCGTTTCATGGATGGGTAACCTCCATATAAATTGGATAAAAGCAAACTTCAAGG
>PCSG01000160.1:5619-5761 GCA_002772195.1 Desulfobacterales bacterium CG23_combo_of_CG06-09_8_20_14_all_51_8
ATTTATACGGCATCCGGATGACATGCGTCAATGCCGGGATCGCATTTCGGAGAATTAACCCATTTTTCAGTCGAACATTGCCCGGCCGTGTCAATAATGTGACAGTTCCATGATGGAGAGGGCCGCGGAAATCCCGTCCGCC
>PCSG01000123.1:168-5811 GCA_002772195.1 Desulfobacterales bacterium CG23_combo_of_CG06-09_8_20_14_all_51_8
AAGCGATCGCAGGACTCTGCAAGGACGCCGAAATTTCCGAAGATGATGTTTTTCTGATGGCGGTTGCCGGCAATACCGCCATGACCCACTTGTTTCTCGGGCTGCCGCCCCAACATATCATCCGGGAACCCTATATTCCGGTGGTCAATTTTCCCAACACGGTGACAGCCAAAGACCTGGGCATCCGCATCCGGGGCACCGCACGGATTTTCATTTTTCCCAATGTGGGCAGTTATTTCGGAGGAGACCTGATTTCCGGGATTATTTATTCAGGGCTTCATGACCGGGAGGATGTCGCCATCCTGGTGGACGTGGGAACCAATGCCGAGGTGGTGCTGGGAAACCGAGACTGGCTCGTGGCCTGCGCCGGGGCTGCGGGCCCGGCTCTTGAAGGCGGCGTTTCAAAGATCGGCATGACCGCCAAACCCGGCGTGATCGACCGGATTTTCATAGATCCAAGTACTGGGGAATTTGACCTGCACACCATTGACGAACGGCCGCCCCGGGGCATCTGCGGGTCCGGCATGATCGATTTGATGGCCCAACTGTTTCTGGCCGGCATGGTGGATATTCAAGGCAAACTAGTGCCGGAGAAATGCGGAAGCCGCCTGAGGGAAACCGACGGCATCCGCCGCATTGTAATTGTCGGGGAGAATGCATCGGCCACGGGCGCGGAACTCTCCATCAGCCAGGTGGACATCGACAGCCTGATCCGGTCCAAGGCGGCCATGTACACGATCCTTGCCACCATCACCCGGTATGTGGGCGTTACCTTCGCCGATCTTTCCAAATTTTTTGTCGCCGGGACATTCGGGTCGTTCATCAATCCCCGGTCCGCCATCACCATCGGCATGATTCCCGACCTTCTGGAAACCACCTACCGGTCATTGGGCAACAGTTCCCTGGGAGGCGTCGCCATGGTCCTGATATCCCGGGATGCCCTGGATGCGGCCGCAGCCGTGCGGGACCGGATCACCTATCTGGAGCTCAACGTGAACCAGGAATTCATGAACCGGTTTTCCGCCGCCAAGTTTCTGCCCCATACGGACCCGTCGCTGTTCCCGTCGGTGCGGCGGATGGTATTGTAAAAAGCTGTTTATTCATTAAAATATCACCCGAAGGATTTATTGAAAAAACTATTCAGAGGAATTGACCGCTGATGAAAAGAAAACGCGTATCTTCCGGTATTACAGGGCTGGACCAGCTTTTAAGCGGCTTGTACATCGGCGACAATGTCATCTGGTACGATGATGCAGGCTCCCTGGCGGCCCCGTTCTGCATGAAGTTCATCAAAGAATCCCAGCGGCAGAAAAAACCGATCATTTATGTGACCTTTGACCGATCGCCCAAAAATTTGATTGAGAAACTCGGTCCCCTGGCTGAAAATCAGCAATTGACCATTCTGGACTGTTTCACCAACGGCAAAGGGGACAAGGCGGAAATTTTTACAAAATTTTATGAAAAAGACGGAGCCCAGTGGCCTTACCAGGTGATCAAAGTCACCGAACCCTGGAAGCCGGAAAGTGTGTCGGATGCGATTTACGGACTGCATAAGACACTCACCGGGGATGTCCGGTTTGTCATCGAGAGCCTGACCGGCATGCAGGACCTGTGGGAGGGGGAAGACCACATCCTGAAATTTTATTCCCGTGCATGCCCGAAATTATATGAACTGGACACCATCGCTTACTGGATCGTTGAGAAAGGGGCGCATTCGAATAAACTGAAAGCCTACATCAACCAGATTGCCCAGGTCGCCATTGATCTTTCCATCAAAAGAGGCAAGTCTTCCCTTAAGATTTTAAAAGCGGAGAAGCGTACTCCCAGGGCATTAAGTGAAGCCTTTTATTATGCCCATGAAGGAGATGAGATTCTTCTGGAAGGCGACGCAAAAGAAAAAGCACCGCATGATTTGGGAGTGCGGATTAAACAAGTCAGGAAAAATCAGGGGATGTCGCAGAAAGATCTGGCCAACTGTATCGGGGTAACGCCAAGCCATATTTCACAGATTGAAAGCAATCTGATTTATCCGTCTTTGCCGGTGCTGTATAAGGTCGCGGAGCATCTTTCCGTTGAAGTGAGCTCGTTTTTTCAGGATAAAACCTTGCCGGTCAAAACCGTTTTTTCTCGAGGCAATGCGGTCAATATCAGCCTGCCGGATATGCCCAAAGACAGTATTTACGCCCAGCAGCTCACGCCTCCGGACCTGGACGCAAAAGTGGAGCTGTATCTGATTCAGATTCTGCCGGAAAAGAAACTGCCGGCGCATTTTTTTGCTTATAAAGGAGAAGAAATCGGCCATGTGCTGTCCGGCAAGATAAAAGTTTTCTGTCAGAACGAGACGCATGCGTTAGAGGCCGGTGATACCATTTACCTGAAAACGGATTTCCCCGCCCATTGGATCAATCCAGGACCGGAAACAGCGAAGCTGCTGTGGATTAAAGTCCGGTAGCGTTATTTACTTTTCTGTCCTGTTGATCTTTTTGATTCGGAATCTGTTATTCTGAAACACGCAAAAATTGTCTTTTATCCGGGATGAATAGTTTTTCATAATATATTTAACGACTTCTAATTTTTCCGGGCCGGATGCATCTTCCAATCTCAATAGCAGCACCCCGGAATGCCGCATCAAAGAATGATAAACAATTCCCCGAAGTCCTTGTCCATCGTCACAACCATGCGATTTTCCGAGACGGCAATGCGGATAATCTCATCATCTTCCATGCGCGGGTCGATATCTCTTACCGCTTTTGTATCAAAACCTTCTTCCAACAGATATTTTTCGATTCCCTTACCCACGCCGACATCAACCAGAAACCTCAATCCGTGCGGGTTCATCCGGCCACCCATAATGGAAACACCTGCTCTTCTTCGATCAGCCCGGTAGCGTATGCGAATACAGCCTGAAAATCCTCCTTTTCCAGTTCTGGATACTCCTCAAGCAGTTCCTTTTCAGACAACCCGCCCGAAAGCGCCCGGAGAATCTGCTCCACAGTGATCCGCATCCCCCGGATAGTTGGTTTGCCCACCATGATGTTTGGATTTAACGTGATTCTTGCAAGTAAAGCTTCCGTATTTGCCATATTTGTTTCTCCAATGTTTATTGCATGGAAACCATTTTTTATAAGATGAATTATTGCGGAATTCCCCCAATATCTTTTAACGATATTCCCCCTCTAATTTGTATGTTTTTAGTGCTGATTCTTTAGCTCTTTTTTATGCCAATAATTTTTTTTTCTGCGCTTCAAATTCTTTCTCGGTTATAATGCCCTGATTCATTAATTCCAATAACTTATATATTTCAGCAGAGACCATAATATTGTTTTTCGGTGGCGGCTCTTTTGCTATCTCTTTAATTTCTATGGTGCTGGCATTATCTTTTTCGTTAGCCTGGCTAATCAATACATTTATAATTGCGTGACATTTCATAGCTTTTTCGATAGCGTTTTTATAAAGATAACTCTGCTTCCCTGTCGCTGTTTGCAAAAACCTAATGATATGCACCGGATTGTTAGTATCTTTTACAATGATTTTCAGATCAATCTGGGTAATGTAATTTACTGAGATTGAATTTGAATTTGATTTACCTGTTAAGCCTCCGACTACAGCCCCAGCACCTCCAAACAAAACCCCTCCTACAATTGCACGGCCAAGCCTGCCTTCTGTTTTTGTCTCTGTTCTTGTAATTGTCTCCCCGTTTTCTATTATTTCAGCGGAAAGAATATCTTGGCAGTCGAAAACTCTGAAATTGTATGTGTTCTTAAAAAAACAAATTTTTCTTTGTATCTCATCGTAGGCGATACCCGCGTTATTACAACCTGTTACCATATTTGAAAACGTGAACTCAGGAATTGATTTAAGTCGTTTTTTAAGTCGTTCCTCATCGACTTCTTTTTGTGCCGTTTTTATTTTTAAAAATATTGCTCTGATAATGAGATAAAAGATTAATAAGATTTATATGAAAATGGAAAATTTAATATTTAATTCAATCGGTTGTATGTGGCCCAATTTTCATTGTTCGTTGTGCCCGGCCGGGCATGGGGGTTATTATAGATATTGGGCCAAAAGCCCAAAATAAATTATTATCCATAAATGACCAACTTTTACATTAATTATAAATGTTCACAGAGTGCTTCCATCTACATATTTTTATGCCGCACCGACCTTTTAGTCAAGGCGAATTAGAAAACGAAGGTTTCTTAGAGGTAGACGCGAATATTTCATCCAAAATTTTTTTTGAACTTCGATTCCCAAATTTTTTTGCGCGCACTCGAACGTTTTTTGGGGTGGTTACAGATGTTTCTTAATAAAATTAACCTGTAACGAACCCATTTCTACTTTTTTAATAACCCCCATGCCCGACCGGGCACAACGAACAATGAAAATGGGGCCACATACAACCGATTGAATTAAATATTAAATTTTCCATTTTCATATAAAAAAGCTCCAGAATCAAACCCCCATATTTACATCTATCTTTTTTCGTCTACATCTTCTGTTTTCATGTTCAGCAAATACAATCGCAGCAGATAAATTAAGCTTTCTTTTTTTTACACGGCAAAATTTGTCCTTAAAAACCGTTTTATGGGCAGTCAACATCGTTCGAATCCAATAAACACTTATCGTTGATTCTGTTAAATCGGCAGGCGGCCAGCGAAAGGAGGTGGGCATAAGAAGAATAATACAGTTTAACATCATAGGGTTCAGTTGAGCAGGCATAATTTAACCAAAAAATTCATTAAAAACCAAGGAGGTGAACAATGACTTTTTATTTTGATATTTTTCGTATTCCAGACCAAATAATAAAAGGAAACGTCCGTATTTTGCAATTGATTTTGAAAACCTATAGCACTCGAAATGACGATATAATAATTGGCCCAGAGGATCTGATATCCGCCAGCGATTGGACTTGCTTTATTGATTCACTTATTCAAGAGCTAAGCGAGATCAGAAATGAAGGAGAAAATAATTTTAAAAACACTTAAACCGGCGCAAAAGGAACAGACCATGAATGAAAAAGGGCCATCCGTTTAACTTAACAAACGGATGGCCTTTTGGGTTTCAGTGAGAATTGGCGGATTCGCATTCTGCGTTGCACCACACCGCCAGTTTCTTAAAAATTCTAAAAGCAATTATTTTTGTTCAGCGTTTACTTTCTTTGGTTTTTTACTTTTACTTTTTGCCATCGAAGTTTGTTTTTTTACGGGCCGGACATCATTATTTAAACGGGCGTCATTATTAAAATCCAGATGCATGAGCAGGTCCGAACGCCCCACCAGTTCCCGCACGCTGCGCATCCCGAAGCGTTTTAATATCCCCACCAGGTCTTTTCGCCAGGCATTGTAGAGATTGATAATCCGCTGGGTGCCCCAGTCTAAATCCATTTGGGTAACCAGACCCGGATCAGTGGTTGCGATACCCCTCGGGCACCCGCGTCCGGCGGAACATCTGGAACATCGAACGCATCCCAAGGCGATCAGTTCCGCGGTCCCCACCACCACACCATCCGCGCCGAGCGCAATGGCTTTGGCGATATCGTGTGCCGTCCTTATGCCGCCGCTCGCGATGAGGGCCACTTTGTCCCTGGCCCCCTCGTCCACCAGAAATTTGTGGACCTTGGCAATGGCGTATTCAATGGGCATG
>PCSG01000123.1:5855-7480 GCA_002772195.1 Desulfobacterales bacterium CG23_combo_of_CG06-09_8_20_14_all_51_8
CGGTGCCGCCGTATCCGCCGTCCAGATGAATGATATGGGTCCCGGCCGAATAACTGCCCACCGCCACCATGTCCACGTCTGTGGGCGTGGAAACCTTTGTGGATAACAGGGCGCGCCGGTTGATGTGCTTGATCCAGTCCAGGTGTTTCATGTGGTCTTCAATGGAATACACGCTGTGAAACGGAAACGGGGAAAACAGGGAGATGCCCACCACGGCTTCACGGATTTTCGCCACCGCGGGCGTGTTTTTGTCCCCCAGCAGATGGCCGCCGAGACCGGGTTTCGCGCCCTGGGCATACTTGAATTCCACAATGGGCACCCGCTGAATGGTTTCCTCGCGGACGCCGAAAAGGCCTGTGGCGACCTGGGTGATCATGTGGTCATCATAAGGCCGCATCCGCTCTATGTATCCGCCTTCGCCGGTGCAGGAAAACGTGTTCCAGGCCACCGCGGCCCGGGCTTTGGAAAGCTGGGTCACGTTAGATACGGAACCGAAGGACATGCCGCCGCCATACCACGGCACGTCAATTTTAATTTTGGGCCGTCCGTCGTCGCGGCGGTTCAGCAGAATACTGGTATCAATCTCGTCATCGTTTAGCGCCACCGGCGGTTTTTTCGGAAATTGAAACCGGATGCGATCAAATCCGCCGCCGGATTCACCCGTTTGATACTCATAGCCATATTCTTCCGCCGGCGGCTCGCCGGTTTCCGCCATTTTCCATGTGGCCAGAAGCATGTCCGAGGGCCAGCGGTAATCGCCCAGCGCCCGTATCATGGGATTTTCCACCATGCGCAGCGCATGCTCAGGGCACTGGTCGATGCAGAAATGATCCGTCTTCTCACATGATTTTCCCGTGCATAAATAACTTTTGGGCATGGCGAAAAGCGTGTAGCCCGGTTTTAAGACATGGACATGGTGCGGGCAAATTTCCGCGCAATGGTTGCAATGGACGCAGGCATCACTTCGAAAAATAATATATTTCGCAAATTCATTGCGATACCGGGATTTCGCCGGAAGGATTTCACGGCTGACGTTCACCTGGGGCACAAACGTCTTGAGGGTATTTTCCGGCAGGATATTCGCAATGGCAATCGTGTTAGGCATATCGTTAGGCATATCTTTAAGCTCGTTTTCGGGTACCGAAAAGGGTTCCAAAAATCTCTTCCTCCATCTCTTCAAAAAACATGGCGCGTCCGACATCGCCCCGGAGCCTTCGGGCTTCCCGCATGCCCATGGCGCCCATGAGTTCAATGAGCTGCAAATACCACGCGGCAATCAGGTTTCGCATCCGGCCCACGCCATAATCAAAACCGATTGCTTCCAGTCCGGCGGGACAGGAAAGGCCCGGTTTGCAATCACTGCACAACCGGCATTCCAGCCCGATCATGAGGGGCAGATAGGTTGAAACCACATCCGTTCCGCACAGCAGGGCTTTGGCCAGATGCTCCGGCAATGCCATGCCGCCGCCTGCGATGAGCGTCACCTGATCTCTTTGGCCGCTTTTTATGAGGCTGGTATGGATTTCACGAATCATATCCTTAATAAACCGGGGTTTTTTAACATTAATTTCGTTGCCGTTAAAATCCGCCACCACATGAATGACATCGGCGCCCTGGGCAACCAG
>PCSG01000123.1:7498-7644 GCA_002772195.1 Desulfobacterales bacterium CG23_combo_of_CG06-09_8_20_14_all_51_8
GCCCTTCCTGTCCAGCGGAACCCGGATAGAGACGACGATGCCGGGAACCGCTTCTCTCAGCGCCGCCCGAAGATCCAGTGACGATTTCGAATCCGGAATTTCCACCAACCGGGTTTTTCGTAAGACTTCGACCGGGATTTCCGGCG
>PCSG01000247.1 GCA_002772195.1 Desulfobacterales bacterium CG23_combo_of_CG06-09_8_20_14_all_51_8
AGCTGCAAGCCCCGGTTGGTATATTTTTTGGCGATGCTGACCACCAGCCGCAAATTGGCTTTCACCAGTTCGCTCTTGGCTATTTTGGCCATGGCCCGGCCTTCTTCAATACTGGCGATCACGCGTTTCAATGTCCGCACGTCGGCCTTGAGCTCTTTTTCCCGCTGGTCCATCTGTGTTTGAAAAACGCGCAGATCATTGTATGTGCTGATGATTTCCTGCTTATTCCGATCGCTGCATTTACAGGCCCACTGAACGAATTTTTTCTCAGGGACTTCAATTTTTTCCCTCACATCCGTCACCGGGGCCTCAAAGATCGCGGCGCATTTGCAGAAAACCTTCTGGGTGGTGTCAAACCATTGCACCTGCTCCAGAATCATTTCTTCAATGCCATCGATGACATTGCTCTCCAGCCGCCATTCCTTAAAATACTCGAATATTTTCCGGTTGCGCCGGCGAATGGACCGCATGGTCCGGCGCCGTTCCTCGGAGTCCATTTTAAGGGAAGAAAACAGTTGCTCCCGAAATTCCTGATTTTCTTCGTCAATCTGTTTAATCGCGTCGATCATTTCCAGAAATTTTTCAATCTGGATGGATTCATCGACAATGGTGTCCCCTTCATCAATATCCCTGAGCACATGCTTGGGCCGGAGGGTGCCGGCGGCGATCTGGTCCCCCAGGTTGATAATGCTGTCTACTCCCAGGGTGGTTTCCAGCATGACTCTTAGAACTTCCTGTTCGCCTGCTTCAATTTTTTTGGCGATTTCAATTTCGCCTTCCCGGGAAAGCAGGGTCACCATTCCCATTTCCCGCAGGTACATCTTGACCGGGTCCGTTACCGTGCCGTAGGTGGAAAGGGAATCGATTTCATCGGATTTGGAAATCTTGTCATCATCGTCATCTTCATCGTCTTTTTTTTCAGAGGCCTTTAAAATTTTCTTTTTTTCCACCACCTCGATATCATGGTCGTCAAACCACATCAGGGTTTCGTCTATCTGGTCCGGAGACATCATCTCGTCCGGCAGCCCCTTGGTAATCTGGGCCATGGTCAAATATCCCTGTTTTTTCCCTTGAGTGACGAGTTTTTCCATTTCATCCTGCTGGATACTCTCCCTCTCCGGTTCACCCTTGTCCTTTTTGGGCTTTTTTGCCATAAATCCGTGCCTCCTGATTGCAAAGATCCTTGTTTTTGAAGAAGGTAAATTTATGAATTTTATGAATACCTGTTTAATTATCGGTTGATCGATTGTTCCTGTTTTTTTCGCAGCAGCGCAAACAGAAGCGCATCGTCATGGCTTTCTTCCGCCGCCCGTATCTGGCTGAGCAGGGTGTCATGACGACGGCTCCGGCTGTTGATAAACTGAGACAACAATTTCCCGCAGCTCTCTTCATCCCAGCAATCATCACTGATCAGTACCGATGCCATCATTTTCCGCGCTTCATCGGATTCCAGCCGGTTCATGAATGCAGCCGGATGATCGCCGTCTGCAGGGGGGTCTTCCATGATCCGCCGGGCCATGGCGATTAATTGACCGTCCGCAAAATAATCCAAAACCCGACGTTTCTTGATTTCTCTGCAAATGTCCGGATGTTTCACCATCATGCTGATGATCTGCTTTTCAAAGCGAAGGCTTTCACAGAAGACGGGGGCTCCTTCCGCCGACTGACCAGACGTTCCCGGCTCCGGCAGACGGTTTGTGGCGCCTGAAGAGCGTTTTTTTTCCGCCTGGATCTTTTCCATAATGACACGTTCATCAACGCCCAGGCGTTCGGCAAGATACTTTACATAGAGGGACCGGGCCACAGGATCATGGATTTCCGAGAGCGTCGTTTTGATCTCATCCATAATCCGGACTTTTCCCTCCACAGTAAGACCATGGGCGGCAACCGCCGATTCAATGAGAAATTCGATCATGTTGACGGCTTTTTCAGATGCGTTATCAAACGCTTCCCGGCCGTATTCAAAAATAAACGAATCCGGATCATACCCTTTGGGCAGCACAATCACCGCCGCGTCCATGGCGGCGTTCATAAACAGGGAAATACTCCGCCGGGCGGCCTTGAGCCCGGCTTCATCGGAATCAAAAAGCAGCAGCGCCTTTTGCGCGAAACCCCGGCTGAGGAGGCGCACATGATCGGCGGTCAGGGATGTTCCCAGGGTGGCCACCGCATTGGTGACCCCATGCTGATGAAGGGCCAAGAGATCAAAATACCCTTCCACAATATAAACGGCGCCGGTTTCCCGTGCCCGATTCCGGGCCGCATGCGCCCCATAGAGCGAGGCGCTTTTATTGTAGACCGGCGTTTCCGGAGAATTCAGATATTTGGGTTTAGCGTCATCCAGCACCCGGCCCCCGAAACCGATCACCTGACGGGAGACGTTAAAAATCGGAAACATGACCCGATGCCTGAACCGGTCGTAAAATCCCTGATCTTTTCGCGGCACGATGAGTCCGGATTGCTCGGCAAGGGCGGAAGGCACTTGGTTCTTTTTAAAAAAACGGACCAGATGATCCCACCCGTCCGGCGCAAAGCCGATGCCGAACTGCTCTATCATGTCCGGATGAAATCCCCTTTTTTCAAGATAAGCGCGGCCTGGCTGACCGGCGAATGGATGGGCGAGCGTTGCGGCGTAAAAATCCATCACCTGCTTGTTCAACTCCAGCAGTTGCTCTTTTAACGAGGACGTTTTTTTCTGAGCCGGCGTCATATGAGCCTCGGGCAGTTGAATGCCGTATCTCCGGGCTACGGCGGCGACAGCATCGGAAAACGCGATACCGTCAACTTTCATCAGAAACGTAAACACGTCGCCGCCGGCCCCGCATCCGAAACAATGATAAATCTGCTTCGTGGGACTGACGGTGAAAGAAGGGGTTTTCTCAGAATGAAACGGGCAAAGACCCACATAGTCTTTGCCCGCTTTTTTTAAAACGACCCGTTCGGAAATGATGTCGGCGATATTTGCGGTGTTTCGAATCTCAGAAAGCGTTTCTTCTGGAATATAAATCGCCAAAAACTGTGCCTCCCCTCAGGGAATACGAAACGGAAAAAAAGATCCGGCAGTGATAAAGACTCGGCCGACGCGGCAAAGCTGAAATTAACTGCCTGATTCTTCTGGTTTTAAAACCGGTTTTGTCAACAAAAAAATATAACGCCGAAAAACGGCTCAGTCAAATCAAAATCTTTTTTTATCCAAAATTTTAATTGCTTCCCGTAAATTCAAACTCCCATCGTATATCGCCCTTCCGGTGATCACCCCCGCCACCCCGAAGGCTTCCAGGGGGGCCAAATGTTTAATATCTTCGATGGAGGAAACACCGCCGGAAGCCACGACAGGAATAGAGATGGCGACGGCCAGTTTTTGGATTTCCTTGATATTCGGCCCAGTGCGCATGCCGTCCCGGGCAATGTCCGTGAAATTAATGGCCGCCACGCCGCAACCCTCAAACTGTTTTGCCAGATCCACGGCAGCCATGTCCGTGGTGCGGGTCCAGCCCTCAATCGCCACTTTTCTGCCCTTGGCGTCTATCCCAACGACAATGCGCTCCGGAAATTCCCGGCAGGCGATCTTCACCAGATCGGGATTTTTCATGGCTTCGGTTCCGATGACCACCCGGGAGACGCCCTGAGCCATGTACATCCGGACAGTTTCCATGTCACGGATGCCGCCCCCCACCTGAATGGGGACATGGACCCGGTCAATGATTTTTCGGATGACATCGAGATTGACGGGCCGCTTGTCAATGGCGCCGTCCAGATCCACCACATGAATCAGTTCCGCACCTTCGGATTCCCACCGGGCACCCATGGCCGACGGATCATTAGAAAAAATGGTTTCCGCGTCCATCCGCCCCTGGAGCAAACGCACGCATTTGCCATTTTTAATGTCAATTGCCGGAATAATCATCATCGGTCGTCAGTGCCTGGATGGTTTTCAACGTAAATACCGAAAGCTGGTTTTACGCCTTACAAAATGCCTTTGGATGAATGAACGCAACGAACGCGGTCATCAATAGAAACCGCCTGATCCAGAGCCCGGGCAAAGGATTTGAATATGGATTCGATGAGGTGATGGTCATTCTCGCCATAGGGGGCGCTGATATGCAGGTTCATGCCGGATTTATTTGCAAACGCCCGAAAAAACTCTTTAAAAAGGTTTGAATAGACCTCTGCCTGACAGGTGAAAATATCGGGAATGGCATAAACGAGAAACGGCCGGTTGGCCAGGTCGATGGTGACCGTTGAAATGGCGTCATCCATGGGCGTTACCGCATGACCGTAACGCCGGATGCCTTTGCGGTCTCCTAAGGCGATGGTCAATGCTTCTCCGAGCACCAGACCGACATCCTCCACCGTATGATGATAATCAACGTCAATATCGCCCTTGGCCCGCAGACGGAGATCGAAAAATCCATGTACGGAAAACAGGGTCAGCATGTGATCAAAAAAACCGATCCCCGTGGAAATATCGTTTTCCCCGGTCCCGTCAATGGTGAATTCCGCCGTGATCTGTGTTTCCCGGGTCTTTCTTTCAACTTCGGCAAATCGTTTCATCCAGCATCCATCCTTTTTAAGTTTTTCATCAATCAGGATCCTGCGCCATAATGAAAACAAAATTCACAGTCCGTATGCTGCCGTCTGCAAACAGTCCGAGAATTAGTTAAAACCGATGAAGACCGCTTCTTTGACAATGACGGGATAAGCAGTGTGGAGTGGTGGAGATGAGGGGGATCGAACCCCTGACCTCGGCATTGCGAACGCCGCGCTCTCCCAGCTGAGCTACATCCCCACATAAAAAATAAACAAATTTTATAACAAAAATCCATAGGCCGGTCAATAAAAAAAATCAATCACCATAAAAAAAATCGTTTACCCGTCAAGCGCCATCATCAGAGCCGTGATGCCGGAAAGCTCCTTTCGAATGCCGAACCGGGTCAGGGCAAAATCATAGCGCACCGGGTCCGACGGGGACCACTTTCGGAACCCGTCGGTGATTTCGATGGCGGTGCGCAGGCTGGCCTGGTTGCGGCGAGTCAGGCCCAGATGCCGACTGATCCGGAACATATGGACGTCTAGAGGCACAATCAGCCTATCGGGAGAAATCCCCAGCCACCCGCCCGGGTCCACCTCATCATGACGGACCATCCACCGCAGATACAGGTTCAGCCGCTTGCAGGCGCTGCCCTTTTCCGGGCACGGCATGAGATGCCCCGGATCGCAGCCATCCATGGACGCGGCGATGATTTTCCGGGAAAAAGCCGTAAGCGCCGGCGCTACCGTCTCGTCGCCCCCGGAAACACCGTCGAGGAAGCACGCGTTCAATGATCCGTAATCATCAATCACCTGCTTAACGCCTACGAGCAGCGCTGAAAGCTGCGGGCCTTTGGCAAACCGGTGCACAAAGCCTTGAAAATGAGCAACAATCACCTTTTCCGAGGTGTCGGTTATATAAGCCCGGGGCGACTCCCCCATGACCGCCAGCACCTGATAAACGCTGTTTAAAATCTGAGCGACTCTGCCGTAGGCCAGGCACGCGGCAATGAGGCCGACGATTTCCCGGTCACGCACGTCATCATAGGAGTATAGGCACATGAGCGGGTCCGGATCCACAAAATTCCTGCGGTTTAGCTGCGCATAGAGGCGCTCCAGCGTGATTTTCCTTTATTCAAATGCTTTTCCCGGCTTTACGCCCAGGGCTTTTAAAATCTTGGCCATGGGGCAGAATCCGGTAAACGTGGACTGGACCAGGTTGGCACCCACAAAAGCAGTGAACCACAGCCAGTAGGCGCTGTGAAAATGGGCCAGTAAAAGGCTGACCAGAACAAATGATCCGGCGATCCGTAAAATCATCTT
>PCSG01000363.1 GCA_002772195.1 Desulfobacterales bacterium CG23_combo_of_CG06-09_8_20_14_all_51_8
GTTATCCCTAAAATGATCCAGGCGCTGGGGATGACGCTGCAAAAGGAAGAAGTCTTAAATGAATATCTTGATAAGCATCCTGAGACGCTTTCTCACGAGGAGCATGTGGAGGCATTCAAACAATTGGCTGAAGGATGGGGGATTACCGGTATTCAGGACGACGTTCTCCTGACCTGTGCGAACTGCTGTCTCATATGCGGTCCCACCCTGGAAGAGACCGCCAACCGCTATAAGGCGATAACCACTTCCGGGTTAATGGTGCCCGTTGCTGGCGGCAAAATGGTGAATGTGCCCACCTACGAGGAAGCCGTCAAAATAAGGCAGCTCCCCAATCGGTCCGCATGGCTGAAATTCAAGGATGCGCTCGCCATGGCATATGTTTTCCACAAATGGTATTTCGGATTTGAACCCAAATCCTTCATCAACGGCCGTTCATATCAGCGCCGGTTAAAAAAAGCGGTGGCGGATTGCGTCAAGGGGCACAAGTATGCTGCTGATACGGTCGGAAATACTTAAAGAAGCGGGCCGATTTCATTCATACCACAAACGCAATCAGGAGAGCATCATATGAATTACCAAATAGAAGATTACCAGGCGATCGGAAAGAAATTAAGAGAAAAACTGGAACTCGAGACAGAAATTGTAGCGGTGAAATTTGTCAAAAATCTTTCGGAATTTCCGGAAGGATTTATCAGGCCGCTTAAAGATACCGGCAAACCCATGACACTCTGCATGGCCATGGCCGCTTCCCGGTATGAAAAACAGAAAATGGCAATGTCTGCTGAAGATAATTCCTGCACGCCGGTCACTTTCGCCCACGGATGGGCGAAAGTATCCATATACCGGTTTATAAAAAGCCAGGTGACCAATGACTGGAATAAAGATACCATGTCGGTGCTGAGGCGATTATTATCATATAATCGATTAGGCCTTAAAGTTCAGAAGGCAATGTGGCCGCTGAATAAATTATTCCTTCGCCATAGGGGATTTATGACGGCGCCGTTGTCGGAAACCCCTTTTATTCCGGATACAGTAGTTATTTACTGTAAGCCGGGGCAAATGGTGTTTATAGCGAATGCGTTTTGCTATGAATCAAAATATATACCGAGATCAATACATACGGGATTTGGTGAATCCTGTTTTGCTGCCGCATTGTTTCCGTTAACATTAAAAAAACCCGTTGCAGTCAACCTGGGAGCGGGCGACAGAGCTTTTGGACGTATCAAAATGGATGAAGAAGCCATCGGTATGCCCGCGTCTTTAGCGTTTTATCTTGACGAACATCTTTATAAACCCGGCGTTAAAAATAATGGTTTTAATTTGGCTGAAGTTATAAAAAATCCGCCAGCTGTTGTTGATGAAGACACCTTGCCCGGATGGCGGCATATTAGAACTATAATGAAATATTATAAATAAGGATATAACCCATGAAAAGATTTCCGAACAAGCGGGTGGTGATTACCGGTGCGGGCAGCGGCCTGGGACGTGCGTTATCTATAGAATTTGCCGGAATGGGATGGCGGATCGGCATCGCGGATATCAATGATGCCGGAGCCAAGGAAACACTTAAGCTGGTAGAACAGGCAGGCGGCAAAGGCGAAACCTTTCACGCGGACGTGACGGCCCCCAATGTGGTAAAAGCCATGGCGGATCATTTCTTCTCCATGTGGGGCGGAGTGGACATTCTGGTCAACAATGCCGGGATTGCCATTGGCGGCGCAGTCGGAGACGTTCCCCTCACCCAGTGGAATACGATTTTTGATGTTAATTTCTGGGGCATGCTGTATGGATGTCACGAGTTTATCCCCCGGATGAAGGCCCAGGGCGGGGGGCATATCATGAACGTTGCATCGGCCGCCGGGCTGTTGTGCCTCACCAATATGGGGCCTTACAGTGTAACCAAGGCCGCCGTAATCGCGCTTTCGGAGACGTTAAGAGTGGAGGTGGCTCCGGACAATATCGGCATCACGGCGGCGTGCCCGATGTTTTTCAACACCGGGCTTTTGGATGATATGAAGAGCACGGACCCATGGATCGTGGAAGTCGCCCGGACGGCCTTCCAGGTGGGGCATCCCGCAGACTTGATCGCCAAAAAGCTGATCAAGGCAGTGGCAAAGAATAAATTGTACGCAGTTCCGATGTTTTTCGGCAAGGCTTTGTGGTGGAACAAGCGGCTGACACCAAATCTTTATTACAACCTGACGGCATGGTTGAACCGGCATGGCTGGATGAAACCCTTGTATTTAAAGCTGGCGCGGTGGGGGGTATTATCAAAATGAGTTTATGACTGCATAACTGTGGTGTGCCCCAGCGCTTTGGACATCATTTCAATGTAATAAGCTCTGAAAGGGTTATATCGTTTTTTGTTTTTTGTATGCTGCTTTTTCACAACCGGGCTGACGAAAGGCTTCCCTATAGGGCGACTAAAGTTGGTCCGGTTGGTGTTTTATAAATGCAGCATAGCATTGCCAGTCCTCCCCGCTAAAATCCTTTCATCTGTGCACCATGCAATAGCAAACCGGCAGCATTCCCGTAAGAATCCTCTGTGCACACTGTTTGACGCGACATTAGATGCTTTGGTTGCATACAAGATATAGTGAGTGCTCAATTGTAAGGAAATCTTTGAATCGCCATGGCTTACGTCATGGGAGATAATTTGGTGGGAAGCACTTCTTGCCATTGCCGACAGAATTGCAACTGTTTTAAAATATTGCAAATTAAATCTGATAATGCGCTTTTTTGCTCATCCCATTCACTTAACTGGCCAATTATGTGATTTTAAAAACCAATTTTCCAACTTTCCCGCCTCTTGAAACCACCACCTCTCCGCTATAGATGGCGTCGATCACGTATCCTGCCACGGTTTCCTTTTCCCGGCAAATGTGTCCGTTGATTATCGCAATGCGTTTCTCCGGGTCCATAAACTGTTTTTGAAAGTGGGTGTTCTGGAAAAAATAAAATGGACTTGTGGCGATAAAAACAGGGTTGACATTTCGTAGCTTATAGGCTACGTTTTAAACCGATGGAAACAGCGCCCAGGATCATACAGGAATACATTTCAGGGAATGGCTTGACGGCCTGGAAGGAAATACCGTCATTCTTTTACTGTGCGGCGGCGATAAAGGGAGCCAGAAAAAGGACATCAAAAAAGCCGTGGCCATGTGGAATGAATACAAAGAGGGGGTGTAAAATGGCTACCGTGAATTACGAAAAAGGATTGCTAAAACGATTGCAGAACCCTGAATATGCCTCTGAATATCTGAACGAGGCATTAAGGGAAGGATCTCAGGAAATGTTCATGTTGGCGCTTAGGGATGTGGCAAAAGCCAAAGGCATCACCCGGGCCGCCCGGGAATCGAATCTTAACCGGGAAACCATGTACCGAATGCTTTCTGAAAATGGGAATCCGAGTCTTTCAAGCCTGAATAAATTACTGGATACTTTTGGGCTGACTCTAAATATCGGCATCAAAGAAAACGCGGCATGAATGGGAATACGGTAGAAGTCGATGGTTCAAATCCATTACCGCCTACCATTAAAAATCAAGGACTTACGAGGCTTCCTCTAAGTCCTTTTTTATTCCAGCTACCCTTTATCATAAAATTTTAAACCGGAGCCAGTGTTATGCCAAAAGTTTCCTTGTTGCACTGCAAAGAATATGAAATTCGTCTTTTAAAAGACACCATCCGCCAGAGCCTGTCGAATATCGGGTTTAACCTCGACACCCTCAAAAAAGCCCGGGTGGTGGTCAAGCCCAACCTTCTGATGCCGTCCAAAGACGAAAAGGCGATTATCACCCACTCGGAATTTTTCAGGGCGGCGGTGCAGATTGTCAAGGAAAGCGGCGGCACCCCCATCCTGCTGGAGTCCCCGGCGGTTCATTCGCTGGAACGAACAATAAAAAAAACCAGTTACGCCCGGGTGGTCGACAGCGAAAAAATTGAGATCGCAAACCCGGCAAAGACGCGGACCCTCCGTTTTGATAAAGCAAAAAAATTCAAACATATCGATATCGCCGAGGGATATTTTGACGCGGATATCATATTGGCGCTCCCAAAGTTTAAAACGCATGGGATCACCTACATCACGGGTGGCGTCAAACTGTTGTTCGGCGCGATTCCCGGCGTTGAAAAATCAAAAATGCATTTAAGGGCTCAGACGCCGGAAGCGTTTTCCGAGTTTCTCCTGGATTTGTACGGCGCCATGACATACGGTTTTTCACCTTCAAAACCGATTATTCATATCATGGATGCGATTTGCGCACAGGAAGGCGAAGGACCCGGTCCTGCGGGGAAACCCAAATGGCTCAATGCCGTGCTGGCCAGTGAAAACGGCATCGCCATGGATTATGTGGCGTCCCAAATCGCCGGCGTGGATGTTAAAAAAGCCCTGACGGTTGTTAACGGATTTAAACGAGATTACGGGGTGTCATCTCCTGATGAAATCGAGGTTATCGGAGCCTCCATGGATGAGATGCGGGCTCAAGATTTTGAGGCGGCCACCGGCGGCTCCGTATTTTCAAACATGTTCCGTTGGCCGTTTAATACGCCGACGTTTAAAAATTTATTTCTGGATCGTCCAGCGCCCAGTGAAGAAAAATGCACGCTCTGCTACCAGTGCAAAAAGATCTGCGCGTCAGGAGCTATCAGCGAGTCATCCGGTAAAAGAAAAATCCCCACCTATGATTACAATACCTGTGTCCGGTGCTATTGCTGCCTGGAAATCTGCCCGGAAGCGGCTATTAGAAAGGAGAGAGGGATGTTGCAGTGGGTGCTCGGCGGGTGAGTCGCCTCAAGCCGTATTCATAAAGGGAATAAGGGAACATTCCTTAACATGTTATCTGATTTTAAACACCAGTTTTCCGGCTTTCCCGCCTTTTGAGATCACCACCTCCCCGCTATGGATGGCGTCGATCACGTACCCCTCGACGGCTTCTTTTTCCCGGCAGATGTGGCCGTTGATAATCGCCAGGCGCTTCTCCGGGTCCTCGGACCAGGAAATGGCCTGAAGCGAAAGTGCGGGGTCCTCTATAATGGCTACCCGGGGCTCGGCTTTGGGTATGACCGGTTTCGGGGCCGGCACGCTCACGGGCTGTTCCGGGACCGGGGGATCTTCAACAGCCATTTCCGTCCCGGAATCAACAACAGACTGGGATTTTTCCACACCCGACGACGGATTTTCTTTTTTTATCTCCGGCATGGGCATCACGGGGAGGATCGGGTCTGCGGGCTTGACCGATCCGGCAATATCGGCCGGCAAATCCGAAGGGGCTGACGCCGCTAATTCCCGGGGCTCATTTCCACCCTCCGGCGGCAGGATTTCAGCCGCCGTCTGCGGGGATGAATCTGAAAATTCAGGGGCCAAGCCGGGAGCCGCCAACACTGGCGTCCTGTTTTGAGGCGTCATCTGCCCGGGCGTTGTTTGCTTCGGCACTGATCGTAAACCCAAATCAGCAGGTTCCTGAATCAACAGTTTACGGCTGAACAGCGTCGTCCCTGCCACGATAACCGCACACAGAATACACACTGCCAGGACCGGAAAAATCTTCTTCCGGATTCCCAGCCGGACCTGTTTTTCTTCTGCGCCGGCAGCCAGTATTGAGCTATGGTCGGCGCTTTCCTGTTCCAGTTTTTTCAATGCTTTTAATATAACGCTCATGGCCGGGACTCCATCGGGTCTGCGGGCGGCTCTTGATTTTGCTGTACCGGACCTGTTTGCACTATCTTTTTCCGGAAAATTTCATCCGGAATGCGCATGGGCTCCCATAAATGCGGCACC
>PCSG01000132.1 GCA_002772195.1 Desulfobacterales bacterium CG23_combo_of_CG06-09_8_20_14_all_51_8
AGGCCGTGAAAACGGATTTTTTGATTTCCCCGCCATAATACGTTCCGCCGATGAGAACGAGTTTCTGGGAAAAGTTCACCAGAATGAAAGTCTCTGAATTGATGCCGTCCAGTTTGGGGTTTGCCAGAAATTTCGGCATGGCGATGACCGTGAATTCCGGCGTAAAATGCGGGATCTGGCTCCGGTCCCGGATGCGGATGAGAAGGTTCCGGGCGAACAGGGACTGCCAGGCGTATTCGGTGATCACCCGCACGGCCAGGCGGTATTTGGGGTCGGCCCCGGCGTAGACATCCTGGATAAAGAGTTCCCGGTCCTGCATATAGGCCTTGAGACGTTCGAACACATAATCGAATTTTTCCGGGTCAAAGGCGATATTGACATCCCCCCAGTTGATTATATTTTCCGTTTCAGGGTCCCGGACGATGAATTTGTCGTTCGGGGCCCGGCCCGTGCTGATGGGGGATTGCGGGGGCCGGACAATGACCAGGGGCCCCAGGTGGGACATGACGCCTTCGCCGCGTCGGGTGGCCTGTTCGTAGAGTTTGGGAGAGCAAAGATTCCAATGGGCTTTTTTGATATTGCGGATTCCCAGATATTCGAGTCCGGGTTCGAGTCGTTTGAGCTCATCAAAAGGTTTCATGGCGTCTCCTTATGGGGGTTCCCGTTATATAAGGTTAGTTTGCCGGCGTCGGTTTTAATTTTTTCCGGGCCTCCAGGGCCAGGTCCCGGACCCGTTCGATGTCTTCATCGGAAAACACGCCGTTGACCCCGGAGATGGCGGCCAGTTTCATGCCGTGTTTCAGGCCCATTTTATAGATGGTTTTGACTTTTTCCCATTCAATGTCCCGGCCGATGGTGAAAACTTCAAAACGGCGGTCCAGGACCAGAACAATGGTTTCCGCAAGACACGCGTAAGCGACTTTGGGCGGCAGGCCGATATCCTTCATTTTCGGGTCCCCGGGCAGCAGGATTTCGCCGGATTCGATGACCAGCACATCCGGGCGTTTGGCCACGTCCTTGGGAGAGAGATCCAGGGGCCGGGCCACATCCGTGATGACGCATCCGGGTTTGACCTTGGTGATATCGAGGATTTGTTTGCCCATGCCGGAGGTGGCGGTGACGATGACATCCATGTCGGCCAGGTATTTATCCGGATTGACGATGGTGTGAAGCTTGACGTTGGGGGTTTCCTTGAGAATGGATTCCTTTAAGGCCATGAGTTTAACGATGTTGCGGCCGCAGAGATAGACTTCCTCAAAGGCCATGGCCAGCAGCCGGCAGCAGACCGATCCGATGGCGCCGGTGGCCCCGAATACCATGGTTTTGCCGTTGATTTTTTTGCCTTCCTCGATCTTCACCAGTCCCATGCGGCGCACGGCGTCGGCGGCGGCCCAAAGAGCCCCGGAAGCGCTGTAGCTGTTTCCCGTGGTAATGGGGATGGCGGCTTTTTTCGCCACAGTGACCCCTGCGTCGCCCACCACTTTCGTAAACGCTCCCAGACCCATGATCTGGGCCCCCAGGCGCTTGGCCATGCGGGCCGCCATGAGGAGCCGCTTATAGGTGAATTCCGGTGAATGGGTCATCATCTGTTTCGGGGTCCCGCCCACGGTAATGAGCCATCCTTCGGCCTCCGCGCCGGTGGGGGATTTGATGCCCGTGACTTTGGAATAGACCCAGGGCGGGGCATAGGCCACGATTTTTTCCACGGCGTCCACGGCCCCGGGAATGTTGACAAAGGGCTTGACGGCTTTTTCCAGCTTGAACTGCTCCTGGGACAGGGGATGAATGACAAAGGCAAACCGGGTCATTTGTTTGGGCTTTCCGGAAGGATACACCAGCCGGGGCCGCAGTCCGGTTTTGGTGCTGCTCATCAGTTCCAGCATTTCTTCGTCGGTGATCTGGTGCTGTTTTTTGCCCAGGGCCGCGATCACCAGGGCCTCCTGCACATTGACCCCCACCACCCGCTTAAGCAGTTTGGGGGTGGTGTCGATGATGACGTCCACCCCCTGGTTTTTCAGAAATTCAATCCGGTCCTCATAGGCGGTGGTGGTGATGATGGTTTTTCCCCCAAGTTCTTCAGGGGTGCAGTCTTCCACATAATCATAGAAATTATGATAGGGGACCACGATAATATGGGCCTTTTGCATGGCTTTGCGCAGGATGTGGGTGTTCCATTTTTTGATGGGGACCGCCGAAGATGTCAGCCGTTTGCTGGGCACCCATTTTAAAATTTCATGGGCCCCTTTGGCGTAAAGATCCAGTTCCCTGAAGGAATGCATGAATTTGGAAATGCCGTTTTCAATCACCGGATCGGCAAAGGTCATGTTTTCCGTAAATTCAGACATGACGCTGGCCATGCGGTAGTGGGTCATTCCGGAAAGAAACAGGACCCGGGCGTTGTTGAAATACCCGGTGTATTCGAACTGAAGAGACCGGATGGCCCATTCATAGGCCACATTGAGCAGATGATCCCCGGTGGTGACCGGTGTTTTAAGCCGGGACCGCAGTTTGGCGATTTTTGAGGAATCATCATGGACATAATTGAGGAAATTCGCGGCCATATCAATCAGGCGGCTGTTTTTCCGGGCAGGGGGCAGCTTTACGCTTCCAAGGCCGAAGGCGTCGGTTTCCGCGTCCAGTTGAACCAGGAGATCGACCGCCTTGTCATAATCGCCGTTGGTGCCGATGCGCCGGATTCTGAATTTTTCGCCCAGAAAGGAGGTTTGAAAATCATAATTGTTATTGCTCGATCCGAGACTAATGCTGACGACCTGCTTCATAGTGTCCTCCTAAAAAGATAAATAGAGTCGCTGCCTGAAGTGGAAAATCAGCGGTTGCCGCTGATTTGAGAAGTCTGATAACTCTATGTATTATCAAAAATTTCAAAACACACAAGCAATTAATTGAGTCCGTTCGGGCGACGGCCCGGCTGAGACTGAATTTTATGAAAATTTTCAAAAGGATGAATAAGGCCCGGTGGGCGATTCGCGAAGAGGGGCATTCGAAAAGTCGTTTTTGCCGTTGTCATCGTTTGAATGTGTCCAGCATGGAAAACACCCAGGGCCGGAAGGCGATCATGAGGCCGGTGTTATGGCTTTTTTCCTGGGGGAGGGCCTGGTCGATTTGCGTCAGTTCAACGTATTCCCGGATCAGGTGGTCAATTTTTTTGAGCATCACGAACTGAGAGCCGTCGGAAAGTTTTCCGGTTTCAAATCGCAGCCGGTGTTCCTGAGGGTCAAAGGGAGCGTTTAAAAATTCCCTGATGATCATCGTTTCATAGCGGGTCCGGATGGGGCCGTCCTTGCGCCACTGAATGTTTTTATGGGTCCGGAGCCGCACTTTGTTGCCGGGATGGAGTTCGACAAGTCCCAGCCGGTCCAGTTCCAGAAGCAGGCGCAGAGATTCTTCGTCGGAAACATCATAATCCCGTATAATGCTCGCCGGATCACGGCCGCTGAGCAGCAGGTAAAAAAAGACCAGCAGTTTGGGATTTTCCGCAAGCGCGGTTTCCTGGTCAACGGTGAGCACGATGGGATCGGTTTCCGCGTCCGCGCTGATTTTGGCCAGATCATAGAGGCTTAAATCCAGAATGTCGCAGATTTCCTCCAGGCGTTTTACGGAAAAGGTCTGCTCGGAAAACAGGCGTTTGATGCTGGCTTCGGAAAGCCCCAGGGCGTCGCCGAGCTGGTGGTAGGTCATTCCCTTGGCTTTAAGACATTTTTTCAACGTGTCCAGGAGCCGGGTCGTTTGTTTCATGGCGGGCCTCTGTTTGAGCAATGGGTATTGGAGGGTTACCGGTGAATCAGATACTTGTTTCTCAGATCGGCCAGACCGGTCTGAATCCTTGCAATCGTCATATCTTTTCCTGCTTCCGTGAGAAACCGCTCCGCTTCCAAAAAGCGCTTGTTTTTTGTCAGGACGATCAGGACGGATTCAGCTTCTTCCAGAAAATAATGGATGCTCCAATCCAGGTGCGTTTCATCGGCCCAGGCACTGGTTTTATAGATTTTGATGTTCTGGTTCAAAAGGGTTTTCATGTCCCGGACAATGAACATGGGCACATCCATGAGACGGTTGCAGAGTTCAAATTCTCCAAAGGCGATCAGATCGTTTTTTGCCAGCCCATAGCACCTTTTGGCCATATTAAAGTCGCTTGCGGCCATGTCTTTGATCAGATCAACGGTTTTTTCGGATTCATTTAAATACCGGTTGATGGACTGCACATCGTGAAAGAGTTCCGGGTCGCCGATTCCATTTTTTATAAGGCTTGTTTTTTGGTCCCGGATCTGGATCAGGGCTTGTCTGGCGTTTGGGTAGGCCTCGCCTAAATTGACCCATTCCTGCAGGGCAAAGGACAGCCGGACGCCATAGAGGGCTGGTTTGTGTTTCAAGGCATTCTCATGAAACCAGATGTGGTCCTGCAGCGCTTTTTCGAACTGGCCGGAAAGCCGGTAGCTCCGGGCCCGGGCCAGCACTTTTTCCGGGTCGCCGGGATCAGTGCTGGATACCGCAAACAGAATCCCGCAGAGAATAAAAACGATGACAATTAAAAACAGGGTTTTTTTCATTCAGTTCGTCCTGTCCGGATCCATTATGAAGTGATGATCAAGGCCATTCCAATGATGGTTATAGATACCTGTTTTTTCCTGAAAATTCAATTTTTAAACGGGACACCAGGAACTTGTAGCATTTGACACTTGACCATAGATAGGTTACGTTTTTGAAAACAACAACCCTATTGATGTCAATTATCTCGATTACCACTAAGGAGCAAGAGCCATGGGTATGCATAATCCACCCCATCCTGGAGAAGTCATTCGAGAATTGTGTATAGAACCGCTTGGCTTGACGGTGACTGAAGCTGCGGTGGGCCTTGGCGTATCCAGAAAAACACTTTCGGCGCTGCTGAACGGGCGTTTCGGGATTTCCCCGGAAATGGCCATCCGGCTATCAAAAGCCTTTGGCGGTAGTGCGGAAAGCTGGATCATGCAACAAGCCCAATATGATTTATGGCAGGCCATGCAAAAGGCTGAAGAAATAAAAGTAACTGACCCGGCTGGCGGAAAAAGAAAAAATATAGCGTTATGAAAGGGCTATGCCAAGCCGCAACCTGCTGAAAGCAAGCAAGACGGAAAAGCGGAAATCGGGTATTAATGAATGGGGCAATGAAATGGGAAAAAAAAGCCCGGCTGCAAATTACTTATATTTGTTTATGCGATGAAGGGGCATCTGCACAAACGTTAAGGCTCAAATGTGGGTTATTGAATTACTTAAGGACGTCCCCATTCTCCCATTCTCCCATTCTCCCCCATTCTCCCTATGGTGAACTCAGGAAATATTTGGGGGAGATTTTTCGAGAGCTTGCAAAGCAAAGGAACCATGGGAACCATGGGACGTCTTTAATTAATTAAATAACTTACCTCTTCATACTTCACAAATTGCCACAAACGTTAAAAATGTTATCCATCGCCCGGCCCTTGCCGTCCATTGGCTGCGTTACTTAGGGCTTCCTGTTTAAATATATCTGCTTGAAATTTATGAAAAAAGTCTGTATAGTACAGGTAAAAAGAGATTGGAAAAAATCGAACTATCCCTAAAAACTCTGCACTTGCGGATGACAATTCATGTACCGGGACACACTCAAGCAGATGGAATTCGAAGAATTCAAGCTCCCTTTTGATGGCCGGCTGAAAAGCGACAACCGCTGGGTGAAACTTGCCAAATGGGTCTTGGGGTCAAACCTTGGGGTCTTGGGGGGTCTTGGGGTCGGTCTTGGGGTCAAACCTTGATTTGCGGTCTTGGGGTCAAACCTTGATTTGTGATTTATCGGAAAAATTTCACACATAAAACTTTTGACAATATCGTAAAAAGTCAAAAAAACAACTTAT
>PCSG01000444.1:0-531 GCA_002772195.1 Desulfobacterales bacterium CG23_combo_of_CG06-09_8_20_14_all_51_8
ACTCGCCGCCGGAGGCGATCTGGGACAGGGGCTTGAGGGCCTCCCCCACATTCGGGGCGATCATGAAACAGGCCTGTTCCATCCCGGTTTCCGTGATCACATGGCCTTCTGAAATCAGATAAACAGGCGTTTTATCGGAGGACTCGGTCCGGGCAAAGCTGATTTCAAAGCGGGTACCTTGCATTTTCAGGGTGTGCAGTTCTGTTTCAATTTTTTGGGACAGGGCAACAGACGCCTCCCGGCGTTTGACGGACAAGCTTTCGGCCAGATCCGACAGGTGCCGGTGTTTTTTTTCCAGGACCCGTTCGGTTTCGGAGATTCTGTCATCTAAGGTATCGTATTCCCCGAGCTCCCGGCGGACCCGGTCCAGATGCGCCATAACCGAAGCCAGGGAGCCGCCGTATTTTCGTTTCAACCGGTTGAGTTCATCCATGCGAATGGTGATTTCCTCAAACCGCTGATTGTCAAAGGCGATGGCCTCCGAATAGGCGATGAGTTCCCGGGCGATGTCCTCGATGCGGAAAGCCGCGT
>PCSG01000444.1:548-8539 GCA_002772195.1 Desulfobacterales bacterium CG23_combo_of_CG06-09_8_20_14_all_51_8
GACGGTTTCAGGCGGTCATCGACACCTGAAGCGTTTTCCAGGCGCCGCCGGATTTCTCCCAGCTTTTCCGATACCGCGCCATCCCCGCTATAGAGTGTTTCCGTCACGCCCCGGACTGTCTGGTAAAGCATTTCCGCGTTTTTCAGACAGGTCTGTTCTTTTTTCAGAAGGTCATCTTCCTCCTTTGCTATGCCTGCATCTTCAATTTCTTTTTTCTGGAATTCATACAGTTCGATCTGGTCCCGCTGCGTTTGCCGGGCGGCTTTTAACTGGTCCAGGGTCGCAATCATCGGAAGGATTTCATGATAACAGGCCTGGAACTCCCGGCGCAGCGGGGGGATATCGCCGATTTGATCGAGAATCAGGAGATGCCGGGATTCATTTAAAAGCTGCTGATGCTCGTGCTGGCCGGAAATAGCGGCCAGGTTTTCCGTCACCTGATTTAGAACTTGCATGGTGGCCAGCCGGCCGTTGATGTAAATCCGGTGGCGGTCGTTATGGGAGATGATCCGCCGGATCAACAGTTCGCCTGCAACGTCGATGCCCTGGGATGCAAGAATTTTGAAAACATCCTCGCCTTCAGCGATAAAAAAAAGCGCTTCAATTTCAGCGGAATCCGCGCCGGTGCGGATCATTTTGGCGGTGGCCCGGCTGCCCAAGAGCAGATTGATGGCGCTCACGATGATGGATTTCCCGGCCCCTGTTTCACCGCTCAAGATGGTCAGGCCGCCCTCAAAACAAAGGGTCAGATCGTCAATGATGGCGAAATTTTTAATGGAAAGTTCTGAGAGCATGATCTGGCTGACCGGTAAACGGGTTCATGTTCTTAAATCCTTTGCCCTGGCCTGTGGTTTGCGCACGGTTCATGGTCATTCCCCTGAAAATAAAGAAAACAAATTGACGGCCGGGTGGAAGAATAATACATATGAGTCTGACCATTATAATTTGATAATCGAACTTGTCAAGCGCGGTGGAGGCCGCATCACGCCGGTTGAAAATTTCCGGTTGAGACGCTGTGAAGATGGATTCACAAAAGCCCAGAGATATTTCAGAGCCCGGGCACCAGGTGTTCGGCGGCGTAAAGGTTGAAGTACGATATGTTACGACCGGTGACGGGGCCCGGCTGGCCGTCAGCCGGATCAAACCCCGCAACCGGGAACCGTTGCCGTTTCCGGTGATTCTGGTTCACGGCTCCTACGCAACCCGAAGTTTCTGGGTATCGGAAAAAGGTGTGGGCCTGGGTGTTTTCCTGGCGGATCAGGGGTTTGATGTCTGGATTCCGGAACTCCGGGGACACGGCCTGTCTCCCAAAGGCCCGGCGTTTTCGGAGATCACCGCCGAAGATCAGATCCGCCGGGATCTGCCGGCCATTCAGGACGCTTTATGGCGCATGACACAAGCTCCGGCCTTTTGGATCGGGCATTCTTTCGGCGGGCTGTTTATTCTTTCGGCCTTGTCTGCAGGGTGGCTGAATCAGGAACGGATGCGAAGTCTCGTCACCTTCGGCAGTCAGATCAGTTATGGGGACCGGTATCTGAAAATCCCGCCGGTGGTCTGGGCCTTATCCGCCTTGCTTCGCCTGACAGGCAACTTACCCGCGCCCCGGCTGGGTCTGGGTCCGGAAATTGAGGCCGCCGGCACCATTCTGGAAACCATCCGATGGAAAAAATTCCGGGGCCGCTGGACCACGTCCGAAGGGGTTTCTTACTGGGACGGGCTTGAGGACATCACCCTGCCGGTCATGACCTATGCGGCGGCCGATGATAAAAACGACCCGGCCCACGGGTGCCGCAAAATTCACAAGCGCCTGGGCAGCCTGAATAAAATGTTCCTGGTCCTGGGAAAAGATGCTGGATTTTCGAGAGATTACGACCATGTGGGCATGGTGGTGAGCAAAGAGGCAAAAGATGAGGTGTGGCCGGAGTTGGTGGGCTGGATGAAGGACCGAGTTTAGATGACAAATCAATCGCGACCCGTGAAGCCGATGATTAAAATTATCAAAACGCAAAACGGCGGCGTGTTTTTCCGCACGGTGATTATTTTGTTTCTGATCCTGATGGCCGGGCTCGGGGGTGCGCTGTTTTATGGCTCGAAATCCATTCATGATCTGTTTGCAAACAACAAAAAGCTGCAGCAGGCCATCGCGAACCTGACCCGAGAGGACCAGATCGGATACGCCAAGGTCATTCGTCAGGGAACCGTTGACGGCAGGCTTTACACGACCCTGAAATTCGTGGAAACCGCCCGGGACAACCAGCTGAAAACCGTGCTCGCGCGGGAATATACCATTCCCGGGGATGTAGTTTTCTTTGACGCGCTGATCGTCTCCTTCCCGGATGATGCAATCATGGCCGGAGAGAAACGGGCCCTTTATCTCTGGCGACGGGTCTATGGGGAAACCATGGCCCCGGCTGATGGGTTCCCCATTGAAATGGAATCCCAGGCCCCCAAACGCTATGCCGATTTTTTACATGCGTTGAGCCTGCCGGATCAGGAAATGTTCTGGGAGGCGGTCTGGCAATTGGCTGATGACCCGGATACGCTGAAAAAATATGGCATTCGAGCGGTCTATGGAAATGCGGTGTATAAAAAACTGCGGCCGGGGCTGATTTATGTGTTTAAAATCAGCGCCAATGGAAGGGTTTATCCGGAAACTGTTCCTGACATTTGAAGCCGTCGCCTGGGGTTTCAATCCGGCGTTGCCGTCCGCTATCATTAAGGAGAGGGAGAAGCAATGATGCTGCAAAAACAGGAGCTTGATCAAATTGACAATAACACGCAAAGGAGATTCCCATGAAACCGAAAAAAACGATCGTGTTGATCGCTGTAAGTTCTTTTTTGTGCCTGTTTTTTGCTGCCGGGAACGGTTTTGCGGAAACATCTGACGCAGTGACGGCAATCGAAAGCATTGCGACAGATGAAGCGGTCTCAACCGGAGCAGCGGCAACAAGCGGCGCCATGGATCTGGTGAAGATGCTCACCAGCCAGCTCGGCGTGACGGAAAATCAGGCCGCCGGCGGGGCCGGGTCCCTGTTTAACATGGCCAAGGGCATGCTTTCGGAAACCGAATACGGCCAGGTGGCGGCGGCGATTCCCGGCATCAATGACCTGATCGCGGCCGCTCCGGCGGTGTCTGAATCCACTGCCAAGAAATCAGATAAAATGTCCGGTTTGACCCAGGGTCTGGGCTCCCTCACCAAGGCCGTGGACAGCGCGGGCAAGTATGCCGCGGTCTATGATCAGTTCAAACAGTTGGATCTGAACACGGACATGGTTTCCCAGTTTGTTCCGGTGCTCCTCTCATTTGCGGAATCCTCGGGCGGCGAATCCGTGATGAATACTCTCAAATCCGTCTGGCAGTAAAAAAATCTAATTTACCGATTCGCCTTCTTAATCCCCAGCCGGTCCATGGCAATGATCATTTTGCAGATATTGGCGGACCCCTCCACGATGGCGTAGGTGGGCGCGTCCCGGTAGAACCGTGCCACCGGATACTCTTCTGAATATCCGTAAGCCCCTAAGATCCGCATGGCGTTCTGGGCGCACCGGATTGCGGTTTCCGCCGCGAAATATTTGGCCTGGGCCACGTCAAGACCATTGTTCAGGTTTCCCTGGTCCTTGGCCCAGGCAGCCCGGCACACCAAAAGTCTTGCCGCTTCAATGTCCGTCGCCATCTGGGCGATCAGGTCCTGGTTCATTTGGAAAGTGCCTATGGGTTTTCCAAATTGTTTTCGCTCCGCGCAGTATTTGACGGATGCGTCCAAAAGGGCCTGGGCCACGCCCACGGCCCCGGCGGCGGCGGACAGGCGGGTCTGGTTCAGGGAAGAAAACACGATTTTGGCCCCGTCGCCGGGGGGCCCCAGAATATTTTCCTTGGGCACCCGACAATTGTCTAGAAACACTTCGCCGGTGGGGGAGGAATGAGATCCCATTTTTGCAAGCCGGCTGGTTTTAACGCCGCTGAAATTTTTGGGTTCAATAACAAAGGCGGACAGACCTTTGGAGCCTTTCGCCTTGTCCGTATAGGCATAGTAAACCAGCACATCGGCGATATCGGCATTGGATATCCAGGTTTTGGAGCCGTTGATCCGCCAGTGGTCCCCGCAGTCTTTGGCTTCCGAAGCAATGGCCATGACGTCCGAGCCCGCGTCCGGTTCTGTGATGGCGAACCCGCCCAGAAATTCCGCCCGGACCAGCTTTTCAATGTATTTTTGGCGAAGAAACTCGCTGCCGTAACGGTAAATGGTGTAGGCGGACCCGAGGCACTGCATATTGACCTGGACCCGAAGGGAACTGGATACTTTGGCGATTTCCTCAGTGACGATGACTGCAGACATCCAGTCCATGCCTTCTCCGCCGTATTCCTCGGGAATGCACATGCCGAAAAATCCCAGTTCCCCCATGGGTTTGATGGCCTCATCATAGGGGAAATAATGGTCCGCGTCCCACTGGGCCGCATAGGGCGCGATTTTTTTTACGGCAAACTCCCGCACCGCCGTTTGCAGCATCTGGTGTTCTTTGGATAAATTGAAATCCATATTGGTCTATCCTCTGGTAAAAATTAATTGACCATGGTGAGCCCCCCGCTCACGCTCAGCACCTGGCCGGTGATAAAGTTGGCTTCATCGGATGCGAAAAATACTACGGCCACAGCGATGTCGTCCGCGGTGCCCATGCGTTTTAAGGGAATGATCTTGTCCATGCTGGAAAGGACCTTGTCTGCAAACGCGTCTTCGGCTTTCATGTCATCGAGCAGCGGGGTGGGCGTCGGACCCGGGCAGATCACGTTCACATTGATTTTGTTGCGGGCCAGCTCCCGGGCCATGGTTTTGGAAAAGGAAATCACCGCGCCCTTGGCGCCGGCGTAAACCGATTCGCCCATGCTCCCCACCCGGGCCGCATCCGACGCGATATTGATGATCTTGCCGGAGTTGCACTCCATCATGTCCCCCGCCACCGCATAGGTGGTGTTGAGCATCCCCTTGAAATTGATGTCGATGACCTTGCTCCAGAAAGCAGGCTCGGTTTTCATAAACGGCTTCATCCGGTCCCATCCGGCATTGTTCACCAGGACGTCCACCGGCCCGAATTTTTGCTTCACGGCGGCGACCATGGTTTGAACAGACGCCAGATCCGTGATGTCGGTTTTAACCGCAATGGCGCATCCGCCGGAGTTTTCAATTTCCGCAGCAGTTGCCACGCCTTCGTCCATCAGCAGGTCCGCGATGGCCACCTTAGCCCCCTGTTTTGCCAGCATCGCACAGATGCCTTTGCCGATTCCCCTTGCCCCGCCGGTGACGATGGCGACTTTGTCAGTCAGTTCAAACATGGGTTTCCCTCCTTTTCTTGGTTTAAGGTCAAAGCTTTCTTCTCTCAGATTTTCCCAGATTCAGCACTTTTCCCGTGGCTGGAACCGGTGCGGTGCCCATGATCCGGGAATCCACCCCGGCCACGGCTGAGGCCACCCACCGCATTTAAGGCAGTCGGCCATTCTTGCGGCGATGGCGGCGGCGGCAACTCCGATGGCAGTGAGGCTGCTGGCGCACATCCGGTCAATGGAGCACCCCGGGATTTCCCAGCCCCAGTCCGCCAGCAGGGTGATCATGCGGCCCAGGGTTGAGGCCTGTTCCTTAACCTGGTTGGTGACGCCCCAGATGCTGTCTTCGATCATGGACGGCCGGACGCCTGGATTGCGTTTGATTAGGGCCTTGAGCAAAGGAACGGCCAGGTCTTCGGCCCGGGTGTTTCAGAAAATGCCCCGTTCACCAGCCCGGCCAAAGGCGGTACGCACTGCGTCGATCAATACCACGTCGTTGAGTCTCATTTTAAAACGCTCCCTCCGGCATCTCTTCGATCTCCCGGCCTTTTCGCAAGCATGATTGAATCCTGGCCAGGGTATGCGGCAATGTCATATCCGCATACCAGGTGGCCTGCAAAATTTTGCCCGTGTAGAAATGGGTTTTCCCCTTCTGTTTTGAAAGGCGGTGGGAGATGACGGCCATGTCCAGAAGCCGCCAGACCATGATCAGCTCGGCAAAACACATCAGGGCCGGCCAGGTGCCTGCCCCCCAGTGAACAGGGTCTGTTTTCCGGAGTTCGTTCATCCCGATAACCATCCGGAAGACCTCATTGAAGGTTTTTTCCAGGCATTGAATGGACTTTCCCAGGGCCGGATGAGAGCGATGTTTTTTGCAAAAGGTTTCGATTTCCTGGGTAAACGCCTGAAACGGGGCGCCGCCGTCCATGGTCATTTTCCGGCCCATGAGATCCAGGGACTGGATGCCGTTGGTCCCTTCATAGAGGGACATGATTTTCACGTCCCGCAGATACTGCTCTAAAGGAAAATCCTTGCAATACCCATATCCCCCCAGGCACTGGATGGCGGTTTCGCAGACCCTGAATCCAATGTCCGAGCAGAAGGCCTTGAGGATGGGGGTCGTAAAATCAACCAGATGCCGGTAATGATTTTTTTCATCCCCGTCCGCCAACTCAAGAGAGAGATCCACCCAGAACGCGGCAGTATAAATCATGGAGCGCATGCCGTCCACGGAAGCCTTCATCCACAGTAGCATCCGCCGGATGTCTGGATGGGTGATGATGGGCACGTCGGTTTTTTCAGCGCCTGCGATATCCTTTCCCTGAATCCGGGTTCGGGCATAGGCCAGGGCGTTGAGATACGCGGTGCCGGCGATGGCCATGCCGCTGACCCCGGTGTTGATCCGGGCCGCGTTCATCATCTGAAACATATGGGCCAGCCCCATGTTTTCCTGGCCGCAGAGGTAGCCGATGCAATCGTCTTTTGCGCCGAATTTCAGGGCGCAGGTGGGAGAAGCGTGGAGGCCGAGTTTTTTTTCAATGGAGACGCAACGCACATCGTTTCCCGGGCCCAGGCTCCCGTCGTCATTGACACGGATTTTCGGCACAATGAACAGGGAAATCCCCCGGACGCCTTCGGGCGCGCCGTCAATCCGGGCCGGCACCAGATGGATGATGTTTTCCGTGAGATCATGATCCCCCCAGGAGATAAATATTTTGGTTCCCTGGATTTTAAAATGATCGCCGCAGCGTGCGGCGGTTGTTTTTATTGCGGCCAGATTGGAGCCGGCATCTGGTTCGGTGAGGCACATGGTGCCGGTCCAGTCGCCGCCGTAGCAGCGGGGCACGAATTTTTTCTTGAGCCCGTCGGCGGCGAAGGTTTCAATCAAATGCGCGGCCCCGTGGGTGAGGCTCGGGGCCATGTTAAAGGACTGGCAGGCCCCGTACATGAGATCGTTTACCACAATCCGCATCATGTGGGGAAAGCCCTGGCCCCCGTATTCCGGGTCCCTGGCCGCGGCGATCCAGCCATCCGCCGCATACTGCCGATAAGCCTCCTTAAATTCCGGCGGACAGTAAACCCGGCCATCCTTGAATTCCACCCCATGGGATTCACCGATCGCCTGGAGCGGGTCCACCACTTTTTTCGCAAACGCGGCTGCTTCGGTGACCGCGAGATCCAGTGCCTTGGCATTCAGCCCGTGGTAGCGGTGCAGGGCGCACAGGGAACCATAGTTGAGTTGGTCGTTTAGAATAAACAGGATGTCTTTTACGTTGACTTTAAAATGGGGCATGGCGGTTCCCGTAAATTTGTATGAGTACAGAAAAAAAGTTTGAAGTGACTAAAGTGATCTAAAGTGCCTAAAGTTAAGGACTGCGCGCAAAGCGCAATCATTTTTTCTGATATAAAAATGATAATGCCGGAGGCATTTACCGCAACTTTAGATCACTTTAAACTTTAGTCACTTTAGGCACTTATCTTTGCTTAACCCTTTTCGCCGGTCCGGTAATCATACCATCCCCTGCCGGTTTTCCGGCCCAGGTGCCCGGCTTTGACCTTGCGCCTCAGGAGCAGGGGCGGATACCAGCGGGGATCGCCGGTTTCCTGGTACATGGCCATGAGGGCTCCATAGGTGACATCCAGCCCCACCATGTCGCCGGTTTCGAAAATCCCC
>PCSG01000444.1:8577-15224 GCA_002772195.1 Desulfobacterales bacterium CG23_combo_of_CG06-09_8_20_14_all_51_8
ATCTTCGATGGTGGCCACCCCTTCCTCCACCAGGCGCATGGCCTCCATGGAAGACGGCAGATTGATGCGGTTGATGACAAAGCCCGCCACATCCCGGTTGACCATAATGGGGGTTTTTCCGATCTGCGCCACAAAAGCCTTGCCGGTTTGGGCCGTGGCGTCCGTGGTCCCCATGCCCTTGATGACTTCAACGGCCATCATCATGGGGACCGGGCTGAAAAAATGCAGACCCAGAACCTTTTCCGGACGCTTTGTCGCGGCCGCCAGCTCCGTGATGGGGATGGCCGATGTGTTGCTGGCGATCAGGGTGTCCGGTTTGCAGCAGTCGTCTAAGGTCTTGAAGATGGAGCGTTTGATGTCGATGTTTTCAAACACCGCTTCAATAGCCAGATCCGCGTCAAGCTCCGGTTGAAGAGTGTCCACGGGGGTGATCCGGTTTAAAATGGTCTCTTGGGTTTCGGATAGATTGCCTTTTTCAATCAATTTTCCCACCGACCAGGCAATGTTTTTTCGGGCTTTTTCAAGGGCCGAAGGGGATGCATCGTGCAGCAGAACCCGGATACCCGCCTGAGCGCAGACCTGGGCGATGCCGCCGCCCATAAGGCCGGAACCGACGATTAGGGCTGATTTTATGGACATGGAAAACTCCTTTGAAAAATCATCCGGAAGTTCTATTAACCAGGCAATTAAATATCGAAACGTTGTCATTCCGGCGGAAGCCGGAATCCAGAAAAACACTGGATGCCGGATCAAGTCCGGCATGACGTGGTTGTTTTATTTAGTTGCCGGTTTAATAAGTGACTAAAGTTTGAAGTGATCTAAAGTTGCGGTCAAGCCTTCGGCATTATCATTTTTAAATAAAAAACGATCGCGCTTTCAGCGCAGTCCATCACTTTAGATCACTTTCAACTTCAAACTTTTACCTGTATTTGGAAAAATCCGGCGGCCGCTTCTCCATGAAGGCATTTTTCCCTTCCAGGGATTCTTCGGTATTGTAAAACATGCTCAGCCCGCCGACCCCGAGGTTGGTGATCCCAACAACCCCGTCGGTTTCCGCGTGAAACGCGTATTTGAGCATTTTTAAGGCCGTGGGGCTTTTGGCAAGTAGATCCGCGCACCACTGATTGACTTCATCGTCGAGCCGTTCATGGGGGACGACAACATTAACCAGCCCCATGTCCAGGGCTTGGGCCGCCGTGTACTGGCGGCAGAGGAACCAGATTTCCTTGGCTTTTTTCAGGCCCACGGCCCGCACCAGGTCCCCGGTGCCGTAACCCGGATCAAAACTCCCCACCCGGGGACCGGCCTGGCCGAATTTCGCCTTGTCCGAGGCGATGGAAAAATCGCACACCACATGGAACACGTGGCCCCCGCCGATGGCATAGCCGTTGACCCGAGCGATGACCGGTTTGGGGATAGTCCGGATCAGGGTGCTGACCTGCTGCCAGCCGACTTCCAGGGGCAGGGCCGCCACGGTTCCGGCGTACCCCCCTTCGGCCCGGAGGCTCTGGTCCCCGCCGGTGCAGAAGGCCTTGTCCCCGGCCCCGGTGAGCACCACCACCCCCACGGAACGGTCCACCCAGGCGTCGGTAAAGGCCTGGGTGAGCTCAAAAATGGTGACCGAGGTGCAGGCGTTGTGTTTTTCAGGCCGGTTGATGGTGATCCGTGCCACGCCATCTTTTTTTTCATAGAGAATCTCGGTGAATTTCATCTATTATTCCCTTCCCATCTGAAATTTTTAAAAATAATAAACCACAGAGATCACAGAGATTTCAGAGGTGAGTGTTCAGAAGATGAATCAGTTCTCTGTGTGCTCTGTGGTGAAAAAGGATTTTTGTTGCCAGATCAAATATTTAATCTGCGGGCGATGACTTCCTTCAACACCTCGTTGGCTCCGCCATAAATCCTCTGGACCCGGGCATCCACGAACAGCCGTGAAATCAGGTATTCCCGCATATAGCCATAGCCGCCGAAGAGCTGAAGGCACTTGTCTGCGGCCTCGAACTGAAGCTCCGTGAGCCAGTATTTGGCCATGCTGACTTCCCGGACCACATCCTCTCCGGCCATGTGCCGGGGAATCAGATCGTCTAAAAACGACCGGGCCAGTTGGACCTTGGTGGCGACTTCGGCCAGGGTGAACCGGGTGTTCTGGAATTTGCTTAAAGTAGTTCCGAAGAGCTTCCGGCTTTTGACATAATCCAGGGTAATGTCAAGCGCCCCTTCGGCTGCGGCAAAGGCGCCGATGGCCAGCACCAGGCGCTCCTGCTGGAGGTTGTGCATCAGGTATTTAAAACCGTCCCCCTCATTTCCCAGGAGGTTTTCCACGGGCACCCGGCAGTCATCAAAGAATAGTTCGGAGGTGTCCTGGGCGCGCATGCCGATTTTTTTTAAGTTTTTACCCTTACGGAACCCTTTGCGGTCAGCTTCGATGACCAGAAGGCTGACCCCGGCGTGGGGTTTGCCGGTGTCCTTGGTGCGCACGGCCACCACGCACAGATCCGCCAGTTGCCCGTTGCTGATGAAAATCTTGGACCCGTTGACGATATAGTGATCTCCGTCCCGGACCGCCCGGGTGGAGAGATTGGCGAGATCAGATCCGGCGTCCGGCTCGGTCATGGCCACGGCCAGAATATATTCGCCGGACACGCATTTCGGGACCCAGCGTTTTTTTTGCGCTTCGTCGGCGTAGAGTTCGATATACGGAAATACGATGTCACTGTGCAGGGGCCAGAACAGGCTGCTCAGGCCGTGATAATAGAGTTCCTCGGTGATCACCGTGGAATAAAGGAAATCCGCACCCGGCCCGCCGTATTTTTCTTCCGCCGTGGGGCAGAGAAACTCATTTTTCCCCGCCTCCAGCCAGGCTTCCCGGGGGGTGATGCCGGCATCCTCCCATTCTTCATAAAACGGGATGATCTTATCCTTTAAATAGGTTCGGAATGATTTTCTGAAAATATCATGTTCTTTTTTAAAAATCCGCCGCTTCATTCTTCCTCCTGTTCGTTGCCTGCTTCCCCTTTTACCTTCATTCTTAAGCCTTCAGCTTTCAGTCTTTAATAATCTTTCCCTCACAAATATTTCCAGTTCCACGTGATGATCCGTTAAAATTCGATTGTAAATTGCCGCATCAAAAAACTGTTTGACCGTGGGCAGGGAAATGATGAGGTAGCGATGGGCCCCGAGGAGTTGAAGGATGAAAATTTCCGGATTCACCGGCTTGAAGGCCCCTTTGTTCTGTCCGGATCGGATGATGTCCGTGATCTCCCGGAAATAATCAGCGAAAAACCATTTTCTGGCTTTTTCCGCCCGTTTCGGGTTGTCCAGCAGTTCTCTTAATATGATATTTTCCCGATTGGGTTTTTCTTCTGAATTGTGGCAGAGCAGATGCACAAACTGAAAAATCTGTTCCGTTTCATCGGGAAACCGTTCCCGGATTTCTTTGACCTCCAGCGTCATTTCATCGGCCAGTTTTTTCAGCACCGCGCCGTAAAGTTTTTCTTTTGTGGGGAAATGATGGAGCAGGGAGGATTTGGCGATGGAGACGCCTTCGGCCAGGTCCCGGATGCTGACGCCGTAAAAGCCTTTTTCCGCAAACAGGGATTCGGCGATGGCGATTAATTTGTCCGCCGTGGCCGGTGGTTTTAAGGGATTCATCTTGTTTCCCGTCAGGGGTTCATTGCCGTTCGAACAAATCGGATCGTGAAACCAGTAAATATCCTACCGACCGATCGGTAGACAGTCAAGGAAATTATTCGTTTTTCAGCACCCGGAAGGTTCCCTGTTGGAAAAGTGTTTTTGCCGCCCGGAAACCGAAAGGGGGGGCTTGGACAGCGGAAAGACTGCCTTCCGGTTGCTGTGCCGTTTTGCCTTTCTGCCCAATATTATTGGAAAAAACTTTGCTTTTTTGATCCGAAGAGTGGTAAGGAAATATATCCTGTTGGATCAAGGCGTGTTATATTGACGCAAAACGGATTCGGTATATTATCTGGAAACCATATAAACATTAGCTTGGAGAAAGAATGAGATTCGAACTCGAACCAAATAGTCGTGACATCACGAAAGAGCAAGTGCTCGCTGATATCACAGGTGTCGCCGAAAAGCTTGGTTTAAGCTCCTTGACCATTCTTCAGTATGAAAAGCACGGACGATACGGTTCGAGTTTGGCTCGTCGGCGGTGTGGCTCATGGTTACAGGCAATTGCCGAAGCTGGCCTTTCGGTCAAACGCAAAAACTCCAAAGCATCCTCCGATGAATTTATTCCAGATCTCAAGCGTGTTGCCAAGGTTCTTAACAAGTCATCTGTAACACAAGCGGAATATAGAGATCATGGTCGTTTTGGTCCAAGAGTCGTCTCGCGTCACTTTGGCGGCTGGCTTGAAGCCCTCCGAGCGGCTGGTTTGGAAAAGACAAGAGAGTATGGGCTATCAGATGAGGAGTACTTTAAGAACCTGGAAACAATGTGGGTGCATCTTGGTCGGCAACCCCGCTATGGCGAGGTTCGGAGGCCCTTCTCCCGGTATTCGGCAGGAGCATATGAAAGGCGGTTCGGGTCTTGGCGCAAAGCACTCGAATCCTTCGTTGCCTTCGTTAATCAACAGCCCGATGAAAGCTTTGCGCCTGAGAAACCTGACCCGGAAAAAGAGAAACAGAGCATCGTTCCGGTAGTAGAACCGGATAAATCTCGCAGCATTTCGTGGCGTCTTCGGTTCCTCGTTATGAGAAGGGATGATTTCAAGTGTCGGTTTTGCGGGAACAGCCCGGCGTTGTCGCCGGGCTTAGTGCTGCATGTCGATCACATCCACCCTTGGCGCAAAGGTGGGCCCACCACAGAAAATAACCTTCAGACCCTTTGTGAGCAGTGCAACATCGGCAAGAGCGATTTGCCAATGACAGAAGATAAGAAAGGCTAACAACCGCATCAACTCGGACTGGCAATTCCGCTTCGCTCCATTGCCAGCCGGTTATGCGGATCGTTCGCACAATCCTAAAATAGCTCTTGATTATAACCTTATATGGTAATATTATAACCATATGGTATACGAGGTCAAAATCAAGAAGAAAGTCCTCCGTGGGCTTGAAAAGCTTCCTGAAAACGTGCGGAAGTTACTATTTTTATTGATTGAAGACCTCAAAGCAGATGGGCCGATCCAAAAAGGTTGGCATAACTTTTCCCCCTTGGGAAACGAAACATATCACTGCCATTTGAAATACCGCTATGTGCATGTTGGACACACAGACAAGGGGAAATCATAATTGAGGTGTATTATGTTGGCTCTCGTGAAAAAGCCCCGTATTGAAATATCTCTTCAGGGCGAGCATCTTGACGAACTTATCGAATGGATCAGGAAAAAATTCGAGGTGAGCATTCTCACCCCTGAGATTTCAGAGAGTATACCCATTGAAGAAACAGATTTTTGGAAAGAAATGCAGTCTAATAGAGTCGGAAACCTTCTATCTGCTGCAAGACTTAAGGCAAATCTTTCTCAAGCACAACTTGCAGCAAAACTGGATCTGCGGCAGAATATGATCAGTGACTACGAAAGAGGCAAGCGCAGGCTCACGCCTGCAATGGCGAAACGGATAGCCGGAATTCTTAACATCAAGGTTGAGAGAATTTCGTAGCGCGAACCACGGCTACAGCGGATTGCAAAAAGCGTGCGCCCGCTGATGCTTGGCGTTCAATGACGCATCAATTCCGTTGACAGACAGCCTTTTACGGTATTGCCATTACTGGTAATACCGTACCGGAGGGTTAATGATGAGAGTTGCCATCAGTTATGCGGTCCCCCCCCCCAAAAGCGCGAAGGGGAAAAGAAGCCCTCTCCTCGATTTACGGATTTTGTCTCACCGCTCAAAATCCGGACGGTTTCTCAACCCCCCTTAATGACCCCCCGCCGGTCTTTAACAGTCCGGGATGACTTTATTTCCTGGGGACAATCTCCGGATTGCAAAAAACATGAAAACCAGTTAGGCTGGTTCACATTTATTCATTTGAAAAGGAGCTTTGAATGCGGCTGTATAAACAGGGACTGGCGGCAAGTTGGGAATTATTCGGATTCAGCCGGCATTTTGTGTTTTTTGTGGGTGTGATTCTGTTTTTCATGCTCCATTCCGCGTTTACCGTCACGACGCTTTTTCTGGACCATCTTTTTTTCCCGAAATTTCGAAAAATAAAGGTCAAGCAGCCGGTCTTCATCATCGGCCATCCCCGGAGCGGCACCACGTTCATTCACCATCTGTTCACCCAGACCAATGATATGGCCGCCTTTACCACCTGGCAGCTCCTGTTCCCGGCCTTGACGGCCCGGATTATTGTTAAGCCCATTGTCCGGTTTCTGACCCGGAAGCATCCGATGGTGCTGATTCCCGAGGAGGCCGGCCACCAGATTGCCCTGGATTCGGTGGAAGAAGATGAAATGCTGTTTCTGCACAACCATGACACCCAGTTTGTGATCGTTGGAACGCCCCTGGGGTTTGTCGAAAAAGACTACCGGGAAGTCCGGTTTCATGATCTCCAGCCGATGGAAAAAAGAATCCGGTCCGCCCTGTTTTTAAAATCGATGTTTCAGCGCCATATTTACTACACCGGCAAGACCCAGATTTTCGCCCAGACCCATTTTTCCACCCACCGGATCAAGACTCTGATG
>PCSG01000444.1:15363-18152 GCA_002772195.1 Desulfobacterales bacterium CG23_combo_of_CG06-09_8_20_14_all_51_8
TTTACAACCGCCGTTATGAGGCCAGCCTGGAACTGTACCGGTATTTTTATGACCTGTGGCATAATCATGAAATTGACAGGGAAAAAGTGCTGATCGTTCCTTACAAAAAGCTGCGGCGGGAGCTGATCCCCATGTTTGAAGAGATAGTGGCATTTACGGGAATTGAACCGAGCGAGGTATTAAAGACGGCGGTGGTTCGCCAGGCGCAACAGCAGAAGACGTATCAGCGAAAACATACGGTGACAACCCTTGCCGATTTCGGCATCAGCGAGGGCCGGGTCCGAAAAGATTTCGCGTTTTTATATGCGGATGATCCCTTCGGAAATATATAGGAAACACCCGACGGCGTCATGGTCAGCTTCCGGGCAAGATCGCTCGTCGGCATATTCAATTCGTTGACCGCCCAATAACAGAGCAGTCCCCTGGCGGCCGCCCGCATTTTTATGCGATCTTTTGTATTTAATTAGGGACGTCCCCTGGTTGCACAAAAGGCTAACTGTTTAAAATCATACAGTCATTGGCGACATAAGGTTCATAGGGCAGCCCGGTGTCCGTTGCCACATATCCCGGCACAATCATCCCAGACGTATACCGGGCGTAATTAATAAAGGTCCTGCCGTCAATGCGGACTTTCATGCCGGGCATCTCGTTTTTCAAGGGAACCATGGCGTTCACGGCCCGGTATTTTTCGCTGATATCGGAAAACCCCATCTCCTCTGCCCGTTTGCCGATGTCCACTTCCAGGTAGTTTCTGGTTCCGGGCCGGTCTGAAATCTTGTCTCGATATTCATCGCCTATATGTTTCAACACTTCGGATAGTCTTATGTTCATCGGCGTTCCTCCCTGACTGTGGCATCCTGTTGAAATAACGTTTCATCCAGTCGTTTCCTAATAAATTAAGGCGTATTGGCGGGTTGTCAATCACATCCTCAGGCCATGTCCGATTTAAAAGATTCTTCACATGATTCCGGTTTCGGCCTGCTTGTAGGCTTGCCGCCAGGTGGGGGACATTTTTGTCTTTTTTACCGGCCATGCAAACCCGGAATGGCCGCACAACGGACAAAAAACCTTCATCTGGTCGATCAGGGTATCGTCCGGCGGCGGCAGGGTTTTCCTTCCGATATTAAAACCGAATATCCGGTCAATGCCGCCGGCCACGGCGCACATGTAATATCCGGACGGCGTGAAACCCAGCCCGCATTCCTCTATGATCCGGCAGCCGCAGGAATAATCGGGAATACCGCTTTCTGATTAATTCCGCATGCTGGTTACGGGCGCGGGCAGGCGGCCGCCTCGTTTGAGAAAATCTTTTGCGGAAAACGGATTGACCGCCATCACCGGGGCCGTGCCCAGAAGCCCGCCGAAATTCACCAAAGCCCCGGCTCTTTTCCCGGGCACCGGGATGATCCGCACCGCCGTGGTTTTGTTGTTGATGATGCCGATGGCCAGTTCATCGGCGATGATGGCGTTGATGGTTTCTTCGGGCACGTCTCCGGGAATGGCGAACATATCGAGCCCCACGGAGCAGACGGCGGTCAGGGCCTCGAGCTTATCCAGTCCCAGGGCTCCTTTCTGCACCGCGTCGATCATGCCTTCATCTTCGCTCACCGGAATAAAGGTGCCGCTCAGGCCCCCCACATTGCCGGATGCCATGGCCCCGCCTTTTTTCACCGCGTCCATGAGCAGGGCCACCGCCAGGGTGGAGCCGTGGGCCCCGATCTTTTCGATACCGAAGGCCTCGATGACATTGGCCACGGAATCCCCGGCCGCCGTGGTGGACGCCAGGGATATATCCACAATGCCGAAGGGAATGGAAAGGGCCGCCGCCAGTTCCCGGCCGATGAGTTCCCCGGCCCGGGTGATTTTAAACACCGTGCGTTTGATCACTTCGGACAATTGGGTCAGGTCACAGTCGCGGTTCTGTTCCACAACAGACTTGACCACTCCCGGGCCGCTGATGCCGATGTTTAACGTGAGGTCCCCCTCGCCAACCCCATGAAATGCGCCGGCCATAAACGGGTTGTCTTCCGGCGCATTGACAAACACCACGAATTTGGCGCATCCGATGGCGTTCTTGGTTTTTTCCGCGGTCCGCTTGAGCATCGGGCCCAGCAGGTTCACGGCATCGAGATTCAGACCCGCCACATTGGAACCGACATTTAAAAATGAACACACCCGGTCGGTGGTTGCCAAAACTTCCGGCAGCACATCAATGAGCATCCGATCTGATTTTGTCAGCCCCTTCTGCACCAGGGCACCGAACCCGCCGATAAAATCAATGCCGGCGGCGCCGGCGGCCCGGTCCAGGGTCTGGGCCATTTCAATGAATTTTTCAGCGCTGCAATGGCTTTCCATGATCAGGCTCACCGGCGTCACGGAGACGCGCTTGTTGGCAATGGGAATGCCGTATTTCATCTCAAGACGCCGGGCCTGTTCCACCAGCTTTTTCGCATGCCCGAACACCTTGTCGTAAACATTTTTTTTAAACGCCTTAAAATCGGAATCAATACAGTCCTTGAGATTAATCCCCAGGGTGGTGGTGCGGATATCCAGATTCTGATACAGAATCATGCTTGCGGTTTCATAGACTTCTTCGACGGTGATGGTCATGGCTACACCCGGTGCATCATTTTGAAGATATTTTCATGCTGAAGCTGAACGCGCAGTTCCAGGGATTTTCCGATTTTTTCCAGTTCCCGGCCGATCTTCTCCAGGGGAACCGCGGCATTTTTAATATCCACCAGCATGGTCATGACAAAATACCCGTCCCCCATGATCCGCTGGTTGAT
>PCSG01000435.1 GCA_002772195.1 Desulfobacterales bacterium CG23_combo_of_CG06-09_8_20_14_all_51_8
AATCTTTTTCAAATCGGCCCCTGGGAGAAAGTCATCTTTGATGCCGAGGGAAATCTGCCGGAATTTTACCCCCATGACTGACCACGGATGGCAGACCGCCCGGTTTCAAACGTCCATCGGCGATATGGCCGTCGTCTGGAAACCGCATCCGTTTCTGATCCGTCGGATTCTGCTGCCGGGGGATTTTCCCGAAGATTTGCCGCCCGAGGTCTTTATCGATGATTTGGATTCTGCTCGGTTTTGTGAACCATTAACGGGGATGATCCGGCTGATCCAAGACACCCTTGCGGGAACAGCGGCCCATGTCCCCTGGGAATCGCTGACGTGGGACGGGATCAGCGACCTTGAGCGGGCGGTTTATGCGCAGACGGCCGCAATTCCCCGGGGGAGCCTGTCCACTTACAAAGAAATCGCCCGACGCATCGGCCGTCCCCGGGCCTGCCGGTTTGTGGGCAATGCCTTGTCGAAAAATCCGTTTCCGGTTCTTATTCCTTGTCATCGGGTCATCAGAAGTGATAATAAAACAGGCGGTTTTACCGGCGGCCGATCCCTCAAACAACAATTGATTGATGCGGAAGCCGTGCAAGTTTCTTGCGCATTATAGCGGAATGTGCTATCGATTGACTTATGAAACAATACGTTATTGATGAACTCCGGCCCGGGGATCATGAACGGATCAAAGACTATCTGGACCGGCATTTCGGTCCGGCGGACATGGGAAATATTTACTGGATTCCGGTGGAACCGGTCCTCTATGATCCGGTTCAGGCATCCCATGCGGACTGCCATCCCCTGTATTTTGCCGTTCAACTCAGCGATACGGCATTGACCGCCGAACTGCTGGTCCGCACCAAAAACCGGATCCGGTGCGATTGTATCCAATACGCCACCGAAGATCAGCTCCTCTGGTTCAGTCGATTGGTAGACGCTGTTTTTGAACGGCTGGAAATCAAGACATGAGGAAGGGATGGCGCGCCCGTGATTTTTTTTGCCGCAGAGAAAAAATTTCACGGGGGTTCAGGGCGCGGGTCTCCTATGGGTTAATGAAGTCACGGCCATGCTGAAAATAATCCCCCTGGGGGGGCTTGGGGAAATCGGTCTGAACATGATGGTGCTTGAGTATGACGACACCATTGTCATCGTTGACGCGGGCCTTATGTTTCCGGAAGACTATATGCTGGGCGTGGATTATGTCATTCCGGATATGGATTATATCCGGAAAAATAAATCCAAAGTCGCGGGCGTCATCCTCACCCATGCCCATGAAGACCACATCGGCGCGCTCCCCTATCTGCTTAAAGAAGTTTCCGTGCCGGTCTATGGCACGGCATTTACCCTGGGCATGCTCCGCCGTAAGCTCGAAGAGCATGAACTGGTTCCGGCCGCGTCCTTGTGTGAAATCTCCCCCCGGGAAAAACTGACGATCCCGCCGTTTGAATTTGAATTTATCCGGGTCAACCACAGTGTGGTGGATGGCGTCGGTATCGCCATCCGCACACCAATTGGACTGGTGGTCCATACCGGCGATTTCAAGTTGTCGGAATCCGTGATTCCGGGGATGCAAACGGATATCGCGGCCTTTGAGCGGCTGGGCGAGGAAGGGGTGCTCGCGCTGTTGTCCGACTCCACCAATGTGGAAAAAGAAGGGCGCACCATCGACGATCACATCCTGGGGCAGACCCTGGAAAAAATTATTTCCCACAGCACCGGCCGGGTCATTGTGGCCCTGTTTGCGTCAAACATCGCCCGTATTCAGCAGGTCGTCAATATCCTCCGGGCCTCCCGCCGGAAAATCGTATTTAACGGCCGCAGCATGGAGACCAGTGTTGAAACCGCCGTGGCCCTGAATATGCTCCACATCCCGGCCGGTATGGAAATTTCCGTGGAGGAGATTGACGATTTCCCCCCGGATGAAGTTCTCATCATGACCACCGGCAGCCAGGGAGAACCCATGTCCGCATTGACCCGGATGTCCGCCGGCATGCACAAGCAGATCAAAGTGGCGCCGGGGGACACGGTGGTTTTGTCGTCCAAATTTATTCCGGGAAATGAAAAGGCCATCTCCAAGATCATCAATGACCTTTTCCGGCGCGGGGCCAATGTCATTTATGAGAAAATTTCAGACATTCATGTATCCGGGCATGCCTTTCGGGATGAGCTGAAACAGATGATCGACATGACCCTGCCGGACTATTTTATTCCCATTCACGGTGAATACCGGCATTTGCATCATCACGCCCAACTGGCCCGGGAAGCCGGGATTGCCTCGGACCATGTTCTGCTTGCGGAAAACGGTCAGATCATTGAATATGATGCGACCGGCGGGAGGATCAACGGGACGGTCGCCACCTCCCGGATTCTGGTGGACGGAAAGGGCATCGGGGATGTGGGACGTCTGGTATTAAAGGAGCGGCGGTTGCTTTCCGAAGAAGGACTGGTGGTGGTGACCCTGGCCCTGGATGAAGCCACCGGGTTTATCGTTTATGGGCCTGAGATCACATCCCGGGGGTTTGTGTTCGCCCAGGAGAGTGGTCATATTATCGAAGACGCCAAATGCGTGATCCTGGAAATCATTGAAGAGGTCAGTCTGATGGAACCCAAGGAACGGGTGGAAGTCCTGCGTCGGAAACTTCTTCGGGCTCTGCGGGAATATTTTAACTTTACCATGAAACGAAAGCCGGTGATTCTCCCGTTTATTCTTGAAGTATGATGACGACGGGGCGGACGCGGAGATAAACAATTCACTTTTTTGATTGAAAATGCCAATGCGCAGAGAACTCGTAAGCCTTCTTTTGATTTTCATCGTAATTTTTTCTTTGATCAGTCTCGTGACTTACAGTCCGGCGGATCCGTCCATTCATCATGCCGGCCATGTCGGGGAAGTGGAGAATTTTTTCGGCCTGTTCGGGGCCCATGTTGCGGGCTTTCTCATCGGCCTGTTCGGGCTGGGCGCTTTCTGGATTCCAGTCCTTTTTTTAATCGCGAGCATAGAGTTTTTCAAAAATCGTTCCGGTCAGGCCCTGGCCATCATCGGATGCGGCGGCATCCTGCTGGTCGTGGCCACCGGGAGTCTGGTCTCCTTATTTCATGAAACCAGCACCCTTTTCGGCAATTCCTATCCCTCCGGCGGGATGATCGGCCTGCCCATTCAGTCGTTTTTTCTGGAATATTCCAACTGGACCGGCGGCATCGTGATTCTGTCTTTTTTCCTGCTGGTGGGATTTATATTATCCACCGGGGTATCCCTGGTCGCTGTGATCCGGAACCTTTGGAAACTGGGCGTTGCCGTTGCCGGGCGCATGAATTATTTTATGACGGCAATGATCCAGCGCTGGAAAATCCGGAAACAACATAAAAAATCGCTTCGGAAAGAAAAACAAGGCGTTCACCTGCCCATGGTGGGCGGGAAAAATCGGGAAATTGATCCCCTTCCCGAGAAAACATTGAGCAAACCGGAACCGCTCGAAAAGGATGACAGAAACAGGCATCCGGAGCCTGCCCGCGGCGACATTCTGATCAAAGAGACCCTGCCTCCCAAACACTTGCGGTCTGTGCCGATTCCCCGGCAGCAGGTGTTTGAGTCCATGCGTTTTGATAGCGGCATCAAGCTGCCGTCGATTGATTTTTTAAAGGATGCGGACATCACCATCAGCGCCGTGGATCATGAAAATCTTCTGGCCATGTCCCGACTCCTCGAACAGAAGCTGGATGATTTCGGCGTCAAAGGGAAAATCGTCACTGTTCTGCCGGGACCGGTGGTCACCCGGTTTGAATTTGAGCCGGCCCCGGGCATTAAAATCAACAAAGTGGTCAACCTCACCGATGATCTGGCCCTTGCCCTCCGGGCCATCAGCATTCGCATCATCGCACCCATTCCAGGAAAGGCGGCCATCGGTGTTGAAGTTCCGAATGCGCGGCGCGAAATCGTTGTATTTAAAGACGTTGTCGCTTCCCAGGTGTTTGATAAATCCAAATCCCGCCTGACGCTCGCCATGGGAAAAGACATCGTGGGCAACCCTGTGGTGGCGGATCTCGAAAACATGCCCCACCTGCTCATCGCCGGCGCCACGGGAACCGGCAAAAGCGTTGCCCTGAACACCATGATCTGCAGCCTCCTGTATAAGTCCACACCGGAAGAAGTAAAACTGATCATGATCGATCCCAAGCGCATCGAGCTTTCCATGTATGACGGGATACCCCATCTGATCACGCCGGTGGTCACGGACATGAAAAAAGCCACCAACGCTCTGTTTTGGGCCGTGCGGGAAATGGAGCGGCGCTATATGCTTCTGTCGGAGAGCCGGGTGCGCAATATCCGCCAGTATAACCGGAAGATTGAAAAAGAAGCCGAGGAAGAGCGGCCCGATGGAGAAACCCCCAGAGAAAAGCTGCCCTATGTGGTCATCGTTATCGATGAGCTTGCCGACTTGATGATGGTCTCCTCCCGGGATGTGGAAGTGAGCCTGACCCGGCTGGCCCAGATGGCGCGGGCATCGGGCATTCATCTCATTCTGGCCACTCAGCGGCCGTCGGTGGATGTGCTCACCGGTGTGATCAAAGCCAATTTTCCCACCCGGCTGTCCTTTCAGGTGTCATCCAAAACCGATTCCCGGACCATCATTGACGCCAACGGCGCTGAAACCCTCCTGGGAAACGGGGACATGTTGTTTCTGCCGCCGGGAACCGCAAAACTTCAGAGAATTCACGGCGCCTATATCTCCGAAGAGGAACTGACCAAGATCATCGAATTTTTAAAGGCGCAGATGCCGCCGGATTATAACCATGCCATTCTGGAAGCCCCGGAAAAGGAATCCGGTAACGGGGATGACCGGGAGTATGACGACCGCTATGATGAGGCCGTGGCCCTGGTCTCCCGGACCGGTCAGGCGTCCATCTCCATGATTCAGCGGCATCTGCGCATCGGCTATAACCGCGCGGCCCGCATTATCGAAATCATGGAACAGGAAGGGGTGGTGGGACCGTCCGACGGCGTCAAGGCGAGGGAAGTGCTGGTGAAAAATTATGATGATATGCAGTGACGAAAAGCCCCGATTTTTGGAGCTGGACACAGCTCTCATCGAACGGACCAAAGGATTTCTGGATGCGGAAGAAGGCCGGCGTCTGTTTGACGTGGCCCTTTGCGCCAGCCGGCTGGGGCCATGTCTTGAGATCGGCAGCTATTGCGGAAAGTCCACGATTTATCTCGGGACCGCCTGCCGCGCCAATAACAGCGTTCTTTTTGCCGTGGACCCTCACAGCGGCTCCGAAGAGCAGCAGCCCGGCGAGGAGTATTTTGATCCGGGCACCTGGGACATCCGCCGGGGCCGGATGGACACGTTCCCGCTGTTTTCAAAAACTCTTGCGGACGCAGGCCTTGAAAATACGGTAGTCCCCCTTGTCGCTCGGTCGGCGGTGGCGGCCCGTCAGTGGGCCACGCCCCTTTCTCTGGTGTTTATCGACGGGGGCCATTCCTTTGCCGCCGCCTATACGGATTACACCTGCTGGGCCGGTCATATTCTGCCTGGCGGCTATCTCCTGATTCACGATATCTTCAAAAATCCGGAAGAGGGGGGTCAGGCGCCTTATTATGTTTACCAGAAGGCCCTGGCTTCCGGACTGTTCCAGGAACTTCCCATGACCAAAACCCTTGGGGTTTTGAGACGTCTGGCCTGCGGGGAATTGCCGGCGGATTTGCCGAGAGGCACCCGTTAAATATGCCTGTTGAGGTGTATTATGTTGGCTCTCGTGAAAAAGCCCCGTATTGAAATATCACTCCAGGGTGAGAATGTTGATGAAC
>PCSG01000424.1:0-882 GCA_002772195.1 Desulfobacterales bacterium CG23_combo_of_CG06-09_8_20_14_all_51_8
GTTCCAGCACATAATTTTTATCCTTGTTGAAAAAATAACCCTTGGGCTCCTGAATTTTTTTCAACTGGTCGTATAATTGTTCCGGGTTCATTTCAGGCCCAGCGCCTCCTTGATTTCTTTTTCCCTATATCCCACAATGACCGTATCGCCGATTTTAATGGTGGGAAACGAGCATTTCGGGTTCAACAGTTTCACATCTTCTAAAATCGCCTTGCGTTCATCGCCTTCCAGAATATCCACATCCACAAAATCATAAGCCACGCTGCATTCATTGAGCAGCCGCTTGGCTGCTTTGCAGTGTCCGCAGGTGCTCAAGGAATAAATTTTAACGCCGGTATCAGTCATATCAGAACGCTCCTTTATCGTGACGAGTGTTTGCCATTGATTTTTAAACAACTTTTATTTGTCGAACCGGACCACAATCTCATCGACGGTTTTGCGCCATTTCGGGGGCGACAGGGTCTTGTCCGACTTGAAATAGCCCACGGCGATCAGCAGAGGGATCCAGTAATGATCCGGAATCTTGAATTCCGCCCGGACCGCGTCCAGGTCAAACCCGTCCATGGGATGGGTGTCCAGTCCCAGACTCTTGGCGGCCAGCATCAGGGCCATGGCGAAAAATGCGGTATTCTTGCAGGAAAAAGCGACTTTGCGAACGTCGCCGGCCCCGTAAAGGGCGGCGCGGACGCCGTCAAACCATTCCCGCTGTTCCGCGCGCATATCACCGGTGCGCACCATTTCCGCAAAATTTTTTTCCAGAAACGGGTTGCCGGATTTCCATCCGTCATTGTCCGCCAGAACAATCAGGGTCACCGGTGCTTCGCTGACCTTGGGCTGGTCCCAGGCATGTTTCCGGAGCCGCAGTTTGTCGGCCTGATCCTG
>PCSG01000424.1:891-5895 GCA_002772195.1 Desulfobacterales bacterium CG23_combo_of_CG06-09_8_20_14_all_51_8
CAGACTCCAGGGCTGAATGTTAAAGCCCGATGGGGCCTGAGCCGCCATTTCAATCGTTTCAGTGAGCAAGGAATCGGAAACTGTTTTTTCCGGATCAAAAAAATTCACCGCCCGCCGTCCATAGATGACTTCCTTAAATGTCATGAGTGCTCCTTTTGCTTGCTGAAACGGTCCGTGATCATTTTATTCTTTTATTTTTATATGGCTAGAGGTACAAATCTCAAGAGATTTTTTAATTTTCAACGGCTCGTTTTTCAAAGAATTCGGACATTACAATGGAATCCAATAACCTTAAAAAGCATCAGCCCTGCGTTATTCTTTTTGCCAAAGCTCCGATTCCGGGCCATGTAAAAACCCGTCTGGCAAAAGATATGGGTGAGACCCGAACGCTTTCTCTGTACTGGAATTTTGTCAGGGATAGTGTTGATAAAATTACAAGCGCCGGACACTATCTCAAAATTTTTCATGACCCGCCGGGATCTTTGCCGTTAATGCAGGACTGGCTGGGACAACGGCATGAATATTTTTTACAGGAAGGCGTCAACCTCGGCCTGAAAATGGCCAACGCCTTTATCCGGGTATTTAGTAGCGGAATCCATCAGGCGGTTTTGATGGGCGCCGATTTTCCGGACCTGCCAGCCATGATCCTGGCCGATGCTCTGTCAGGCCTGGACACGCATGCCGCAGTCATCGGCCCGACCCTTGATGGCGGCTATTACCTGATCGGTTTTAACGCGGATAGTTTTTTAACGGCGGTTTTTGAAAATATTCCCTGGAGCACTTCCGGTGTTTTTGAAAAAACCATGTCCTGCTTTACCACTACCGGCGCACGGGTCAAACAGCTCCCGAAATGGCGGGATATCGATACCTGTGATGATTTAAAAATTCTGATCCAGTCGTTAACCCGTCACCCGGAACATTGCCCCCATACGGCCGCTTATTTAACCCGCATCGGCCTGATCCCTGACTCAGAATAAAGAGCCCCGGATAGACCCGGGGTCCTTTGTAAATGCTGTTTTCTTCTACCTTCAGCCTTCTATCTTCAGCCTTCCACCTTCTACCTGCCCCCCTATTTCGCAATCACGGTTTCCGGAAGTTTTCGGGACAATATGTCGACGGTTTCTTCGACCAGATCTTCCAGAAGCCGGGCCGCGGGTTTAATTTCATGAATAAGGCCTGAAATCTGGCCGGCCAGTCCGCCCACGTAATCGGGTTTGTTCGCCTCAATAAAACCGGCGATCAAGGCCGATGAAATCAACACCTGCATGGGAAACGGCACCGGGTCCAGACCGGAAGCATCCCACAAATCATGAAACCGGCTATAGCTGGCCCGAAGTGTTTTGCCCGTATATGCCCGGCTGACACGGGTATCTTCATCCGTTGAATCCAGAATTTTCTGTTTGTTGATACCCAGCGCGCCACCTTCGACGGTTGCCAAAAACCGGGTGCCGATCCATACCCCGGCGCATCCCATTGCAAGGGAAGCGGCAATCCCCCTGCCATCGCCGATGCCGCCGGCCGCCAGAACCGGTTTGGGGGATGCTGCGTCAATGGCCATGGGAAGAAGGGCCATGGTGCCGATACGACCGGTATGGCCGCCGCCTTCATGCCCCTGGGCCACGATAATATCCACATTTGAAGCCGCCATGCGCCGGGCGTTTTTTGAATTTCCGGTCACGCCGAGGACTTTCATGCCTCTGGCATGGGCCTGATCCACCATGAAGCCCGGATTTCCTAAGCCTGCGCAGAACAGAGGCACTTTTTCGTCAAGACAAACCTGGACCGCTTCACTCGGACGCATGGTCGTGGTATTCATCTGGACCATGATGTTTACATCCGGAATCCCCATTTCCATTTTAATTTTTTTTCAGCCAGTCCTTATGCGCCTGGGGCATTAATTCCAGGGCCTGACTGAGGGGGATCGCCGAGGGACCGGCATCCGACCCTTTCGGGAGCTCCACAATATTTTTAGGTAAAAGCAAGTCAACGCCGTAAGGTTTGTCGGTCAATTTTTTTATTTCGCGGATCGCTTCCCGCAACTCATCCACCGTAAACCCGCTGCCGCCCAGAACACCCAGCCCGCCGGCTTCGGAAACGGCAACCACGAGTTCAACCGGCGCACCGGTATTTTCACCGATCAGGGTCGGCCCCATTCCGGCGCTTAAAATCGGGTATTCAATCCCGAGAAAGTCGCACAGCGGCGTTCTTAATGTCCGTTTTCCCATCGCCTCTCCTTTGATCTATTCTTTTAAACGGCACTCCTTGTCCCATTCCGGACAGGCGGCCTTCATATCCGCATGATATTTGGCCATGCATTCAGTGCATTCCAGTTCCACATTGGGAACATCGCCGAAGCGTTTCATCATTTCCTCTTTACTGAGATGAGACACGGCGCTGCAACCGCATTGGGGACAAGACGTTTTGATTTCATAGCGTTTCTTCGGCATATGTCCTACCTCCTGATTTTTTCAATCAAAATTAGGAATCAACATAATTCAACCCCGCCTTTGATCGAACAGATTTTTATTAATTTAAAATAGTTGATGATGAAAAGCCATAAAAATTTACGGCTGGACATAAAAAAACCGCTCCCCCTGCATAGCAATAGATTAAATGAAACACAACTGCATCAATTTTAAATAATTGATACATCCAATCACGTCAAAGCACCCCAGCCGAATCACTTTTTCGTTCTAATTTAAAAGCTGGGTCTTGAGCCAGTCTTTTACCGGACCGTCCAGCGGATAAACCCCTTTGTTGAAGCCGACTTCCTTGAGAAACCCGTTCTTGATATCTTCGGGAATCCGGATTTTGGCCAGTTCCACGGCTTCTTCGGAATTGCGACGGATCAGATAAATGACCGGCGGATCTTCCCATGCGTAGACCACAAAATAGTGGGAAACATCGCCCTTGGAGCGGATTACATAATTACCCCTGGCCCAGTTGTTTCCCCATTCCAGGTAAAGGCGGACCGCTTCCTCCGGGGTCATGTTCCAGTCAATGGAATTCATCAGCTCATGGTTTTTCTTGAGTTCAGAAAGCTGCATCATTTCAGATATCCTTTCAAATTACAGGTTACTTTATTGAAGCTAAAAATGCACAGATCATGCCAGCCCTCTTTATTTTATCTTTCCGTATAAATTCAAAAACTTATACTCTAAGCCCCTGCGACTTCCGCCGGTGCCACATGAGACACTTGATGCCACAATGTGTCAGATAATACATTCATGCGCTTCGATACGAAATCCCTTAAAATACCAACACCGTTTTTGATCAAAAAATTAACCGTTAATTCAATTAGATATAATTACCCACCCAAAAAGTTTCCCAGCCAGTGGAGATGGCATACATCTTGAATAAATTTGGATTGATATAGAAGTGATATAAATGAAATGACATAAAAATGACATAAAATAGATTAAACGGTTTCACCTCCCCGGTTTGTCGGGTGGGTGTTGACACTTTTTAAAATGAAATCTCTTTTTTTGATCACCCAACCCCAAGGAGGATTTATGCCAGAAGATAAAAAAATCATTGAAAGCAAATTGCTCAGCGTCAAAGACATCACTATTTGCGATGCCACGGCCCAGATGATCACCAAGGCCCGCCGGGACGGGGTGGAACTCTGCTTTGACCGGGCGGCCAGCATGAAACCCTGCCCCATCGGCGCGGAATCCGCCTGTTGCAAACACTGCTCCATGGGACCCTGCCGAATGAACTCCAAAGACCCGTATGGGAAAGTCGGCGTTTGCGGGGCCACCATCGACACCATTATGGCGCGGAATTTCGGACGCATGGTCGCGGCCGGAACCTCGGCCCACACAGATCACGGCATGGCCATGCTGGATCTTTTCCGCGAGGTGGTGAACGGCCGCAACACGGATTATACGATCAAAGACCCCCAAAAACTCCTGGATGTGGCGGCATCCATTGACATCCCGGTGGAGGGCCGGAGCCTTCAGGATGTGGCCAACGATTTGTACGCCGAACTGGAACGAACCTATACCCAGGTGAACGGCGAGATTCCTTTTGCAAAGCGTGTCCCGCCCAAGACCCTGGAGACCTGGCGGAAACTAGGCATTGTGCCGCGCGGGGCCATGCGCGAAATCATGGAAATGATGCACCGCACCGCCATCGGCGTGGACCAGCATTATGAAAACATCACCAAACAGGCATGCCGGACCGCGCTGGCAGACGGATGGGGCGGCTCCATGGTCTCGACTGAAATATCGGACATTCTCTACGGGACCCCGTCTCCGGTGGTCGCGGACGTGAACATGGGTGTGCTCAAGGAAAAACAGGTCAATATCATTATTCACGGTCATGAGCCCAATCTGTTCGAGTCGATGATTGCCTCCGTGAATTCCCCCACATTAATCGCCGCCGCCAAAGCAGCGGGCGCGGAAGGCATCAACCTGGTGGGCATGTGCTGTTCGGGCGCGGAAATGATGGCCCGGCACGGCATTCCGCATGCCGGTAACTTTACGTCCACGGAAGCCATCCTGGTCACCGGGGCGGTGGATGCCATGGGCGTGGATATTCAATGCATCAAACAAGGGCTGGCCAAGGTGGCCGAATGTTACAAAACTCCGCTGTTCACCACCAACACACGGTGTCACATCGAAGGGGCCGAACATATTGAATTTGACGATCACAATCCAGCGGCCTGCACGGATGAAATTGTTATCCGCGCCATCACGCGGTTTAAGAACAGATCGCTGCCCATTGAGATTCCCAGAATCGTTAATACCGGCGTCCACGGTTTTTCCTATGAATACATTAATTACATGCTGGGCGGCAGTTTCCGGGGCAGCTATACGCCGTTAAATGAAAATATCATTAATGGGAGGATTCGCGGGGTCGCGGGCGTGGTAGGTTGCACCAACCCAAGGGTAAAACAGGATTATGTGCATGTGGAACTGGTGCGGGAGCTCATCAAAAACGATGTGCTGGTGCTTCTAACCGGATGCGCCCAGATTGCGCTGGCCAAAGCCGGCCTCTGCA
>PCSG01000326.1 GCA_002772195.1 Desulfobacterales bacterium CG23_combo_of_CG06-09_8_20_14_all_51_8
ATCCACAAGTTCCGCGTGGCCGAGGAACTCTCCCCCCGCGACGATATCATCGTCATCACCGACGAGGCCCACCGCAGCCAGTATGGCACCCTGGCCCTGAATATGCGCACGGCCTTTCCCAACGCGGCGTTTCTGGCCTTTACGGGCACCCCCCTGATCATCGGCGAGGAAAAGACCCGGCAGGTCTTCGGCGATTACATCAGCGTCTATGATTTCCAGCAGTCGGTGGATGACGGCGCCACCGTGCGGCTCTATTATGAAAACCGCATCCCGGAGCTGCAACTGGTGAACGACGACCTCAACGCGGACATGGAACGCCTGCTGGAAGCGGCCGAACTCGACGAGGCCCAGGAAAAGAAACTGGAGCGCGAATTTGCCCGGGAATACCATCTCATCACCCGGGGCGACCGGCTGGAGGCCATCGCCAAAGACCTGGTGGCTCATTTCACGGGCCGGGGCTTTCAGGGCAAGGCCATGATGATCTGTATCGACAAGGCCACGGCCGTGCGCATGTATGACAAGGTAAAAAAGCATTGGGGCGACAAGATTTCAGCGTTAGAGACGGAAGCCATCTGTGCTGACGGGGATGCCCGCCGGGAGATTGAAACGCGGCTCGCCCGGATGAAAGAAACCGACATGGCGGTCGTGGTTTCGCAAGGCCAGAACGAGATCGCCGAGATGACCGAAAAGGGCCTCGATATTAGGCCCCATCGCAAGCGCATGGTCGACGAAGACCTGGAGACCCGGTTCAAAAATCCGGATGATCCTTTCCGGCTGGTGTTTGTCTGCGCCATGTGGATGACCGGTTTCGACGTGCCGAGCTGTTCAACGCTTTACCTCGACAAGCCCATGCGCAACCACACGCTGATGCAGACCATCGCCAGGGCAAACCGGGTCTATCCGGGCAAGGTGAGCGGTTTGATCGTGGACTATGCCGGGGTCTTCCGCAACCTGGAACGGGCTCTGGCCATCTATGGCACAGGCGGGTCCGGGACCCAGAAACCAGTGGAAGACAAAGCCGCGCTGAAGGCTGCCCTGCAACAGGCACTAGACGACACCCGGCACTTGTGCCGAAATCATGAAGTGGATCTGTCAGCCATTACATGCGCCGAGGGATTTGCCCGTATCGGCATGCTCGATGACGCCGTTGACGCGCTGGTGGGTTCCGAAGAATCCAAAGGCCGTTATCTCGACCTGGCCGACACCGTACACCGGGTGTATAAGGCGGTTCTGCCCGATCCTGACGCAAAATCATTCGCCGCCGAGGTCACACCCGTGCGGATCATCGCCGATAAAATCCGCGCTCTGACACCGCCCGCAGACATTTCCGAAATCATGGGACAGGTGGAAGGCCTGCTTGACCGCTCCATCGCCACGGAGGGATATGTCATCCGGGAAACCCTGCCGCCATATGAAGACGCCCATTTGATCGATCTGAGCAACATCGATTTTGAAAAACTGGCCGAAAAATTCAAGATCGGCCGAAAACGGACCATCAATGAAAAGCTCAAAGGTTCCGTGGCGGCAAGGCTCATGGGCATGGTGCGGCTCAACCGGACCCGCATGGACTATCTGGAAAAATTCCAGGCCATGATCGACGCCTACAATGCGGGCAGCCTCAACGCCGAGGAATTTTTCAAGCAACTGGTAGACTTTGCCCAGGGCCTGGATGCGGAAGCCCAACGGGGTGTGGGAGAACAATTGAGCGAGGAAGAACTCGCCCTTTTTGACCTCTTGACCAAACCGCCCATTGAAATGAGCGACGCGGACCGTTCCAAAGTCAAGTCTACCGCCCGAGAACTGCTGGCCGCGCTCAAAAAAAGCAAGCTGGTGCTGGATTGGCGCAAACGCCAGCAGGCCCGCGCTGAGGTGCGCGTGACCATTGAGAAACTCCTGGACCAGGGCTTGCCAAGAGCCTATACGCCGGAAATTTTTGAGCAAAAAACAACCGTTGTATTCCAGCACGTCTATGACGCCTACTATGGCGCGGGGCGAAGTATATATGCGGCGGCTGCGGCATAAATTTCCGTTTCTGGAGGATATGAACAGGTTCGGGGAAAAGAAGTCGAACCAACCACAGAAAAAAAGAATGCTCAAAAAATCGCCATGATCACAGGAGGGGGGATGAAAAACGGGATTCAAATTTTTCTGCCTGAAATCGCAACCGGTCATGAAACGGGCATTGTCTCGGAAAGCAAACTTGATTTCATGTAGCGGATATTTTATAAAATTTGTATTTGCTCAACGGAAGTTTTGGTTTCAGGAAGCCCTCTCGAAGGCAGAATTTTAGATCGTCATCCTTTAAAATCAACAGGCCTGGCATTCATGGCGTCGAAATTTTTTCAATAAAGGGTTTATGAATATGAGAACAAAGAAACGGATCCGCCTCATTCTGCTTATTACCGTTATGGTGGTTTTCCCGCCGGTTTTCCAGGGGGGGATTGCGATTTCCGGCGAGGCTGACTTGACCTGTGCGGCCCTTTCTCTTCAGGATGCCATTGATCGGGCCCTTGAAAAAAATCCCGGACTGGCGGCGGCCCGTCACCGGGTCTCGGCTTCCGCTGAACGCATAGTCCAGGCCCGGTCCGGATTTTATCCGCAAGTCTATGTCACCGAGGCCTGGCAGCAAACTACCAACCCCATGTGGGCCTTTGGCCTGAAGCTCAACCAGGGCATTATCACCCAGCAGGATTTTGATCCGGCCCTTCTCAATGACCCCTCCGCCATTGACAATTTCAACACCCTGCTGTGGATGAATTGGCCGTTGTTTGACAGCGGCCAAACCTGGTTCGGAAGCCTTCAGGCGGATTTGTCCCATCAGGCCGAAGCCGCCTCTCTGTCGCGGACCCGTCAGGAAATTGTGTCCCAGACCGTGGCCGCCTATACGAATCTGGTGTTTGCCAAGGAAAGTGTCGCCGTGGTGGACCAGGCCCTGAACACCGCCGAAGCCCATCATCGCCAGATTGAAAACCGCTACAAGAGCGGCCTGACCGTCAAAAGCGATCTACTGAGGGCCCAGGTTCATGTGTCGGAACTGGAACAGCAGCGGGTGGAGGCGGAGAGCCACTATTTCATCGCCCAGGCGGTTCTGTGCGCGACCATGGGCGAGGAGACTCCGGGGGATGTAGCGGCCGTCACTCCTTTGGTCAGAAAAGGGATTATAGAAAAATCCCTGGATGAATGGATGGATAAGGCCCGGAACAGTCGTCCGGATCTTGTCGCCTTGAAATTTCAGGAGGAAAGCGCCCGGGCGGAAATTAAAAAAACCCGGGCCGCCCACTGGCCGTCCGTCAATCTTAACGGCAGCTATGAGGTCAACTCCGATGATTTTGACGAAACAGCGAATAATTATACGGTGGGCGCCAATGTGACCCTGAACCTGTTTTCCGGTAACGGGATGTCGGCCCGGCACCGGGAAGCCCTGCATCGATCCAATGAAATAGCGGAAAGTCTCCGGGCCGTCCGCCAGAAAATTCAACTGGAAACCCGGGAAGCGTATTATCAGGTTCGCAGCGCGGAAAAGTGGATTTTGGCTGCGGAAATGTCCGTGGATGCGGCCCAAGAAGCGCTGCGCATTGTTGAAAATCGCTATGATAACGGTCAGGTGCCGCTGGTTTCTCTCCTGGATGCCGAGATGACCGTGATCCGCGCCCGAAATAATTTGAATCAGGCCCTAAAGGACCATGTCCAGTCCCGGGCCCGGCTGGCCCTGGCCGCAGGAGAGCTGAATGAATCCTTTGAATGAAGCGAAAAAAGGTGGCAGACCGTGAAAACAATATCATGCATGAAACAGATCATGAAAATGGCCGCTCTATGGGCCGTGATTCTGAGCGCCGGTTGCGGCGAGGACATCTTGCCGGGAAACACATCATCTGACCCGAAGGCGACGGTGAAAACCGCTGTCTCCGTTGTGGAGATGGCTGCCCATCCCCAATTCTATGAAGCGGCGGCGACGATTTCCTCCCGGACCAAGGCGACGGTTTCCGCCCAAGTCATGGGAGAAATCCGAAAAGTCCGGGTTCAGGAAGGAGACAAAGTGGCGGCGGGTGATGTGCTGGTGGAAATTGACGACAGCCGGTTGTCCGCCGGTTTGCGGCAGGCGGAGGCGGCCCTGGCCGAAGCCGTTCAGTCGGTCCGGGGGGCCGAAGCAGCATTGACCGCGGCCCAGGCATCTGCGGATTTTGCCAAAAAAACGTACCTTCGGTATGAAACGCTGTTTAAATCCGAATCCGTCAGTCTTCAGGAATTTGATGAAGTTAAATCCCGTTATGATCAGGCAATCGGCGCTCTGTCTCAGGCAAAGTCCATGCAATCCGCCGCCGAAAACCGGGTCTCTCAGGCAAAAGCCGCGCTGAGCCAGGCGAAAACCGCATTCAATGACACCACGGTTACGGCCCCCTATGAAGCCCGGGTGACCGGCCGGCTGGTGGATGAAGGCGACCTGGCCGCGCCGGGGGTCCCCTTGATCCAACTGGAAACCACCGGGGACGGGGAAGCGCACACGGTCCTGCCGGAATCCCACATCCGCCATGTCCGCGTGGGCGACAAGCTGTCGGTGGTCATTCCTTCTCTTCAGGACGTGGTGGTGGCAGGAATTATTCAAAGCATTAATTCCGCGGCGGACCCGGCCACCCGGTCGTTTCAGGTCAAGCTGAGTCTGCCCGATACCGCCGGAATCCAGGCTGGCATGTTCGCCCGGGTGCGGGTCCCGGTCGGCGAAACCCAAATGATCCTGATTCCGGAAACTGCAGTGACGCATCATGGGCAGCTTTCCGGCGTATATATCGTGGATGCCGATGACATCATTCGGTTCCGCCTGATCCGGCCGGGCCGAAGCGGTGACGGACAAGTGGAAGTACTCGCCGGTCTGAAATCCGGGGAACGGTATGTGGCGGATCCGGAACCTTCCCTTGTTGACGGGGTAAAAGTGGAGGCCTTATGACCCATTCCATCGGGCCGGCGGGCCGAATGGCCCAGATCTTCATCAATTCAAAACTGACCCCCGTTGTCATTATCGCCGGGATTCTGTTAGGCATCGCCTCGGTCATCGCCCTGCCCCGGGAGGAAGAGCCCCAGATTATCGTCCCCATGGTGGATATTTTTGTGCAGATGCCCGGCGCAAGCAGCAAGGAAGTGGAGCAGCGGGTCACCAGCCCCATGGAAAAGCTGCTGTGGGAAGTTCCCGGCGTGGAATATATCTACACCACCTCCAGTCCGGGCATGTCCATGGCCATTGTCCGCTTCTATGTGGGAGAGAACGAGGAAGACGCCATCGTCCGGCTTCAGTCCAAGCTCATGGCCAATTACGACCGTATTCCGTGCATGGTGACACCCCCCCCTGATCAAGCCGCGATATATTGACGATGTGCCGATTCTGGCCCTGACCTTCTGGAGTGATTCCGCTGACCATTACACCCTGCGCCGGGTGGCCGCGGAAATCGAGCAGGTGGTCAAGCGGGAGCCGGATGCCTCCATCACAACCATCATCGGCGGGACGCGCCGCCAGATGGAAGTCCGGCTGAATCCGGCAAGGCTTTCCGCCTATGGTCTGGATGGGGCCGCCATTTCCCAGCGGATTGCCGGGGCCAATGCGGAAAGTCAGGCCGGGAGTTATCCGTCGCCGGCCGGTCAGGTCCTGGTCCAGGTGGGCGGGTTTCTGGAAACCGCCGATGATGTTCGGCGGTTGGTGGTGGGAGTCGTTGATGGCCGACCGATCTATCTTGAAGATGTGGCCGAGGTGATGGACGGTCCCGCGGAACCGGATAATTATGTGTTTTTCGGGGCCGGGCCGGCTGCCGAAGAGATCGGAATCCATGCCGATGAATCGAAAATGGGGGTTTATCCGGCGGTGACGCTGACCGTGGCCAAGCGCAAGGGCACCAATGCCGTGTCCATCGCCGAAAAGGTGCTGAAAAGAATTGAAGAAACCCGGGGA
>PCSG01000417.1:0-262 GCA_002772195.1 Desulfobacterales bacterium CG23_combo_of_CG06-09_8_20_14_all_51_8
CATCCGCTGGCGATCAGGCACGTCCGTAAGCCAGTGGTCGTTCCATCCGTAATACAAGGTGACAATATCGGGGGCCAGCAACCGGCCTTGTTTTTGAAATACCCGCAGGCCCTGCAAGGAAGAGTATCCGTGGACGCCTATGTTAAATGCTTCCCAGTCGCCGGGCGTGGGCGGATTATTGGTGAGCCGCTCATGCAGGTATTGCGAATAGCCTGGACGGCCCTGGCCGGTAACGGAATCGCCCATGCAAATGACGCGGATC
>PCSG01000417.1:277-457 GCA_002772195.1 Desulfobacterales bacterium CG23_combo_of_CG06-09_8_20_14_all_51_8
CGCGGATCCACCTCGCGGTCCCGGAAGCCCAAACTATTTATCCGGCGCCCCGCCAAATAACTTCCCGGCTGTAACCGGAAGATCAACTCGGCGTCCGGCACGGTATCAGAAATTTCCAAGCCGCCCGTGCTGTTTTTACCCTGAATAACGATGGGGGGCAAGGCCGCGTTGAACTTGGTC
>PCSG01000417.1:639-5748 GCA_002772195.1 Desulfobacterales bacterium CG23_combo_of_CG06-09_8_20_14_all_51_8
CATCAGCAACCTTCTGGACTAGTCCCAGGCCATCGATCACATGATCGGATACGATGAAATATTTTTTGATACCGATGATATCGAGTTCGGGTTTTAAATCCGTTGCCACCCCGGTTTCATAAACCACCTTGGTGGGATTGTAAAATTCAAAAAAATCTGGCAACATGGGGAATCTCCTTCATGCGGGTTAAAAATATTACGGGTTAAAAATTAAGTCGGCCGACCAGTTTAATTTTTTATTAGCACAAGCGGTCAACACCGTCAAATAATAAATTTAAATAAATGAATCAGTTATATCTATTTAAAATTATTGATAATTTCAAGGTATTTGGTTGAGAATTATGTAAACACGGTTTATGACTATAAGTGATGTTTCCAAAGCCCATTAAAAAGCTTGAATAAACACTCTGTTTGATTTAAATTTAACAAAGCGTTCCGGTTCTGGGCCGGAACAAACCGTAAAAAAATTAACTGAAAGGAACTTAATTTGAAATCTCGATTTTTCATCACGATGTGTCTGGCCATGGGGCTTGTTGCGGTTTCCGTTGAAAGCAGTTTTGCCGGGTGAGGGTGTTCGGCTCCGTCCCGGAGCACTTCCCCGGTGGGGAAGGGCGGTATTGAAAACCGGATGACACAGCGGCAAATCAATGTTTCACCATTTAGCGCAGACCTTCGGATTGGCGGCCTTTATGATTCCCGTGTTGGTTCCGCGTCCGGCGGCGGCGGTGAAGATAGCGACATCGCTCTGGCTGCAACCCTGAATGCCGGCTGGCAGGCCCCCCTGGAGGGCGATGTTGGCCTTCGGATGGATTATAACGGCTATGCGGATTTGCATCAGGATTTCGATGAATATGACGTGATTGACCAGAGTATTTCACTGGAACCCCAGTACAATGACGGCCCGTTTGTTCACAGTCTGCCGATCACGTTTAATTATGCCATGGAAGCCGGGAAAAGAGATTATCAGCGGTATTCAGTTGCGCCTACCTTGACATATTTAGTTCCGGAGACCAGTCAAGCGGTAGCCCTCTATGGTATTGGCGCGCTGATTGATGATCGGGATGATGTCGATACCGATGAAGATGGGGAATCCATTGGCGGCGGCTGCGCCTACCTGTATTTTTTCCAAAACAAAAGCCGGGTACGCCTGTCCCTTGATTATCAACATACGGATTACGATGCGCGCCTGTTTGATTACGATATGAATCCCCTTCACACAGACAAACGGACGGATAAAATCATGTCGGCGGGTCTGGACATTTTGTTTCAACTCACATCCCATTTTGGTCTTTATACAAATTATTCCTTTTTGCATACGACTTCCAATGTGGAAGAGTATGAGTATAACCGACATTTGGTGGAAGGTGGCGTGGCGCTTAAATTTTAACTTGTGGCCACAATTCGATGCTGTTCACCTAAACAACCATTTTTACGAATAAAACAAGCGCCGTCAGCGGATTACTGACGGCGCTTGTTTTGTCTGACGCGATGGCTGTTTCTGATTATTTGTATTTCCCGATAATGGAGATGCTGCAAATATTCTGAAACGGGAACCCGCCCAGATTGTGGGTCAGTCCCAGTTTGGGATTTTTCAGCTGCCGTTTGTCGGCCCGGCCGTGAAGCTGAAGATACATCTCATAAAGCATTCTCAGGCCGGAGGCGCCGATGGGATGGCCGAAGCATTTGAGGCCCCCGTCCACCTGGCAGGGAAGGCCGCCGTCCAGATCATAGAATCCGTCCATGATATCTTTCATGGCCTTGCCCCGTTCTGAAATATGCAGATCCTCATAGGTCACAAACTCCGTGATGGAGAAGCAGTCATGGACTTCCATCATGCTGATTTCTTCCCGGGGATTGGTGACGCCGGCTTCTTTATAGGCCTGGGTGCTGCATTTGGTCGTGGTCATGAAGTGGTCGCCGTCCCAGTCATTATAGCCAGTTTCTTCGCCGCTGCTGAGGGCCAGCTGCAGGGCTTTGACGCTGACAAAATCCTTTTTTCCCATTTTTTTGGCGATTTCCGGCGTGGTCACGATGGCGCAGGCCGATCCGTCGCTGACTCCGCAGCAGTCAAACAGTCCCAGGGGATGGGCGATGATGGGGGAGGCCATGATCTGATCTTCAGTGACTTTTTTCTGAAGATGGGCCTTGGGGTTTAATACGCCGTTGGCATGGCTTTTGGCGGATATGTGGGCGATGGCCCGCTTTAAATCCTGATCCTTGACCCGGTATTTGGCGCAGTATGCGCTGGCAAGCTGGGCAAATGCTCCGGGCGCGGTGAGATTGGGCCACCACTGCCAGAGCAAGGTGCCGGCGCTCGATCCGCGCCCGGGCAATCCGCCATAGCCCGTGTCTTTCAATTTTTCCACGCCCAAGGCCAGGCAGATATCATAGGCCCCGGAAGCCACTGCATAACATGCGCCCCGAAAAGCTTCCGTCCCTGTGGCGCAGTAATTTTCCACACGGGTTACGGGAATTTTCGGAAGGCGCAGGGTGACGGAAAGGGGCATGGCGGTTTTACCGACATTGACCTCATCCATACAAGTGCCGAACCATGCGGCTTCAATTTGATTTTGCTCTATCCCGGCATCTTTCAGACATTCTTCATAGGCTTCGACCATCAGTTCTTCGCCGCCTACGTCCCAGCGTTCGCCGAATTTGGTGCATCCCATGCCGATGATGGCAACCTTATCTTTTATTCCTGTAGCCATGATATTTCCTCCTGTTTATGTATGGCGGTCTGTTTTTACATTTTAAAAAGTTTTCCAATGAGCTGGGATTTCATGACATCGCCGTCGATGGTAAGTTTTCCGGACGTAAACGCCTTCATGGGATCCAGTTTACCGGATATCATATCAATAAAATCCGCGTCTCCGATGTTTAATGTGCAGGTGGGTTTGTCCGCCTTTCCGGATTCCACAACGCAGGCCCCGTCCTTGACGATGACTTTCCAGTTCCCCCCGGATTTTCCGGAAATATTATATTGAAAAACTACGTCCATCCCTTTGGCGGCATTCGGCTGGAATGCGGACGGCATTTTTTTAAACACGTCTGCAACGCTGATACCGCTTGACGCCGGGGCATCCGGGGTCGTTTTTTGTTGCGCCCCTTTGGGCGGGGACATGAGATCAAACAGGGCGGAGTTCAAATCGCTGAATTCCTTTGCCCCGGCCATGTCGTTGATCCGGTCCATGGCATCCAAAACATCTTCGGGCGTGGGCGGAGTGTCGCCTTCGCCCAGTTTGACTCCGGCATTGGTGAGAATGGCGGCCCGGTTGTAATATCCCATGCCGGCGTTGAAAATTTTGCCGGATTCCGCGCACTCCTCGCTGCACAAGTATAAGACCAGCGGGGAGACGAATTCCGGTTTCATTTTCTGAAAAATATCCGGGGGCATAATGTCTTCGGTGAGCCGGGAGCCGGCAAGCGGGGCGATGGTATTGACCTTGATATTATATTTCCCGCCTTCAATTTTTAACGTGTTCATCAGGCCGACCAGGGCCATTTTCGCTGATGAATAGTTGGTCTGGCCGAAATTGCCGTAAAGCCCGGCAGCCGACGTGGTCATGATGATGCGGCCGAATCCGTTTTCCCGCATGACGGCAAACGCCGGTTTGGTCACATGATAGGCCCCGTTAAGATGAACGGCCATGACAGCGGCCCAGTTTTCCGGGTCCATTTTTGTAAAGCTTTTATCCCGGAGAATGCCCGCGTTATTAATGACGATATCCACCCGGCCGAAGGCCTCCATGGCGGTTTTGACGATGTTTTCTCCCCCTTCGGCGGTGGCGACATTGTCGTAATTGGCGACCGCTTTTCCGCCGAATTCTAAAATCTCTTTGACCACGAGATCCGCCGGTGCACTGGAACCCTGCCCGGAACCGTCCCTTGCGCTTCCCAGATCGTTAACCACAACACTGGCCCCCCGCCGGGCGAGTTCCAAAGCATAGACCCGGCCTAGGCCCCCGCCGGCGCCCGTGATGATGGCGACCCGGCCGTTGAAATTGATTTTGTTCATTTCTTCAAGGGCGCCGGGCACCGGCACCGCCTTCCAGAAATAATTGACAAACCCGCGCTCCATATCTTCCGTTCGTTTTCTAAATTCCATGCGCACCGGAAGGCCGACTTTTAATTCCTCCAGCTTGCAGTCGGTGAAATCCGCCATGAACCGGCCGCCGCCCTCAAACTGAATCATGCCGTATTTATGGGGCGGTTCCATGGAAACCGCCAGCAGATCGCCGGTGAAAGTTTTGATTTTGGCCGGGATATCGGCAAATTCATATTCATCCTGGCTATGATGGGCCACGCAATCCGGGTTGACGCAGACTTGTGTTTTCGGGAACTGGGCGGTGCCGCATTCCCGGCATTTTCCACCTACAAGACCCGTCAGCATTTTTCGACGACGCCACAGGACTGTCAGCGCGGTCTGGGTGGGCGCTTCGGCCCGGATGCCCATTTCCGGGTGGATCAGCCCCCGGAATTTAAGAAATTTTAAATAATTATCCGTTGTTTCTTTATTATCCAGGGTTTTCTGGAATTTTTTTCTTTCCGGCAGTTTGGTGATGTTTTCGGTGATTTCAAAAAGAAACGCGCTGCATCCCTGTCCAAAACTGGCCATGAGGATTTTATCCCCTGGCTTTGCGCTATCCAGTGCCGCCGTCATCATTAAGAACGGGTGGGCGGTCCCGGTTTCTCCGCAGACTTCATGAAGGTTGTCCACCACTTTTTCAGGAGTCGCCCCGAGTTTTTTGGCGATATTTTTATGTTCGGCCTTGAAAAAGCAGGGAAATACCAGTTTGTCCACGTCATTCATGGTGATATTGAGCTTTTTCAAAAGTCCGCCCACTGCCTCGGGGATGATTTTAGAATACCCCTCATCCCGGATCCAGCGTTCCTCCCAGGTATAATCGAAATGCTTGAACGCGCCGCGATAGTGATCCACAAAATCATGGGACACGGAATAGGAGCCTTTATATTCAGCGATGACATTCGTGTCGCCGACGGTGAAGGCCGCAGCCCCATCCCCGAACCACATTTCATAAAAATAGGCGGGCTTGGTTTCGCGTTTGTCGGCTGCGGTGACCAGGATATTTTTCCGGTCGCCGCCTTTGA
>PCSG01000417.1:5809-11685 GCA_002772195.1 Desulfobacterales bacterium CG23_combo_of_CG06-09_8_20_14_all_51_8
GGCCGTGGAGACAATACCCGCATTCTGCCGGTCGGCAAAGGGCAGGGTGGTGGAGGCCAGAAACAGGCCTTCGATATTTTTTTTGTCAAGGCCTTTCAGGCAGTCCCGGGATGCGGCCACCGCCATGGTGATCGCGTCTTCATCCCAATAGCACATGGAGCGCTCTCCCTGGGCCACCATGATAATGGCCGGGGCAAACCATCCCATGCTTTGAAAGATGGCCATACGGCTTAATCTTAACCGGGGAATATAGGCACCGTAAGATGTAATTCCTATCATTTTTTTGATCTCCTCTATGTTTGATCAGTTTAATTTAAACAGCTTCCCGATGAGCTGGGATTTCATAATATCCCCTTCAATCTTTAATTTTCCGGATGTATAAGCCTGCATGGACGGAAGAACGCCGCCTATCATGTCAATAAAGTCCTTTGCCGCCATTTTCAGCGTGCAGGTCGGTTTTTCGTGAACGCCGGCGTTGATCTGGCAGGACCCGTTTTTAATCGCGCAGTTCCAGTCGCCGCCGCCGTCTCCTGAAATGTGATACTGGAAGACGACATCCACGCCTTCGGCTGCTTTGGCGTTAAAGGCTGCCGGCATGGCGTCAAACACTGCGGCCACGGAAGCGATTTTTTTGGCTTCATTCTTTCCTTCGGCTGGAGGTGCAGGCGCGTTAAAGGCATTGATGGCGACTCCCACCTGTTCGTTTAATTCAAAATAGAGCTTGCCTTTTTCCAGGGAGGAGATGGGTTTCCAATGATCGACAATGGTTTCAAGGGAGGGAGGATTAACGCCATCGCCCAGGGTGGTGCCGGGACCGGTGACCACGGCGGCCCGATTGTAGAATCCCATGCCCGCATTATAAATATTGCCGGTGACACCACAGTCCCGGGAGCACAGAAAAAGCACCAGGGGCGAAACATATTCCGGCTTCATTTTGGCAAAAAGATCCGGCGGCAGGATGCCTTCGGTGAGCCGGGAAGCGGCAATCGGGGCTACCGTATTGACGTTGATATTGTATTTTTTACCTTCCAGTTTCAGGGTGTTCATCAGGCCCACGAGTCCCATTTTGGCGGAGGAGTAATTGGTCTGGCCGAAATTGCCGTAAAGCCCGGCCGCCGAAGTGGTCATGACGATGCGGCCGAATCCTTTTTCCCGCATCACGGCAAATGCCGGTTTCGTAACGTTAAAAGCACCGGTCAAATGGACATCCAAGACTGACTGCCAGTTTTCCGGTTCCATTTTGATAAAACTCTTGTCCCGGAGGATTCCGGCATTGTTTATCAGGATGTCCACCGTGCCGAAGGCCGCGATGGCGGATTTGACAATGTTTTCGCCGCCTTGGGGAGTGGCCACATTGTCATAATTGGCCACTGCTTCACCGCCCAGGGCCTTGATCTCTTCCACGACTTTCTGGGCAGGGGTTGAGGACCCGCCGCCGGACCCGTCCTGGGAGCCGCCCAGGTCATTGACCACGACTTTGGCGCCGCGTTTTGCCAGTTCCAGGGCGTACACGCGCCCCAGACCGCCGCCGGCGCCGGTGACCACCGCCACCTGACCGTCGAACCGGATTTCCTTTTTCGGGATTTCGCCGAATTCAAATATGCCGTTGGTGATGACGTCTTCTCCGGTTTTGGCGTTGACGGTTTTCCAAACGGCCGTGCGATTATCAGTTTTCCAGATTTGAACCTTAATGGGGTCGCCCGGGTACAGCGGCTTGGAAAAACGGCATTTCAGGCGCCGGACTTTTTCCGGCTGCCCGGGCGTGAGACTTTTCATCAGCGCCCGGCAGGAGTAGCCATAGGTGCAGAGACCGTGCATGATAGGCTTTTCAAACCCCGCCATTTTGGCGAATTCCTGGTCCACATGCAGGGCGAACACGTCGCCGGAAAGTCGGTAAATCAAAGGTTGATCCAGGGACGGGGTTTCCGTGATTTCAAAATCCGGTTTCCGGTCCGGAAAGACAAATGTTTCCGCAGGCGCGTTTTCGCCCCCGAACCCGCCGTCAAACCGGCTGAACAGGGTGAGAATGCTGGTAAACAATTTTTTTCCGTTGGAATGCCGGGTTTCGCTTTCCCCGATGACCAAGGCGCCTTTTTTGGCGCCTTTATCATAGATATGGGTGATTTTCCCCTCGGTGGTCAGGGTCCCTTCCACGGGAATCGGGTGGTGAAGAATAAGATCCTGCTCCCCGTGAAGAATGCCCGCCAGATTGACATTGGACGTGGCGGCATAGTGGGAAATAAAATCAAAAATGGTGGCAATGGAAAAACTCGGAATGACCTTTAAATTTTTTTCGTAGCAATACTCCAGATCAGAAAAACCAGCTCCAACACCCAGGGAATACAACACCACATCCTTCCAGTTGTAATCCTTGGAGACCGGGCCGAGTTTTTTCCCGACTGAATCCAGGTTAAGCGCCATGATTTTTTCCTCCTTGTTCAATCTTTGTGTGGGTGAGGGGTTTAAGATAAATGATTTAAAGAATTGATGTAATTTATTCAACTTTTATTCTAAGCAATTTGTTTCAACAATTGATGGAGAAATAATATTCTTTTTTAACGCCGGTGTCAAAAGTTTTTTTATTGAATGTTTTTTATTGAAAAACAATATTGACTTGTCCTCAAGGGAAATATAATGTTGTTTCAAGCAATTGATGGAATCCAGCGTTTGATTGAAGTGTTGGACATGGTTTGATTTTGACATTTTTCATCAGAGAGAGAAACAAAAAATTAACAGGCAATGGAGGTATTATGCCGAAAAACGGCGCTCTGAGCGGGTTGACGGTACTGGATTTGTCCCGGTTGCTCCCCGGACCTTTTTGTTCAATGATTCTGGCGGACCATGGAGCGCGTGTCATCGCTATTGAGGACAGACAATATGCCGGGGAAGCCGGCGCCAATGCGGCGGTCATGAGAAATAAAGAACATATGACGTTGAATCTGAAATCGGACGCCGGGCGTCAGATTTTTCTGGATATGGCAGCCAAGGCGGACATTATCATCGAAGGATTCCGCCCCGGGGTTACCCGCCGGCTGGGTGTTGACTATGAGACGGTATCTGCCATCCATCCGCACATTATCTATTGCTCCATCTCCGGTTATGGTCAGACGGGCCCCTATCGTGACAGAGCCGGGCATGATGTGAATTATCTGAGTGTCGCCGGTGTTCTGGATATCATCGGTCCTTCGGAAGGGCCTCCGTCCATCCCCGGGATTCAGATCGCGGATCTTGCCGGCGGCGGGATGTATGCGGCGATCGGTATTTTAATGGCCCTGCATGCCCGTCATCAGACCGGACGGGGGCAATACATCGACATCTCCATGACCGATGGGTCCATGAGTCTGCTGTCTCTGGTGTTAAGCATCAAACAATTTTTGGGCATGCCGGTGGAGCGATCCAATTCGTTTCTTTCACATCGGTATGCTTGCTACAATACTTATGAAACAGCGGACCACCGGTATTTATCCCTCGGCGCCGTTGAAAACAGGTTCTGGAAAAATCTGTGCCATTATTTTGGACGGCAGGATTTCATTCCCCTTCAGTATGATGACTCAAGGCGACAGGAACAGATTGATTTTTTAAGAGGGCAATTCAAGCTGAAAACCCTGGAAGAATGGTGCGATGCGCTTAAAGACTTGGATATCTGCTGGGGGCCGGTCAGGAGCCTTGACGAGGCCATGCAGGCGCCGCTGTTCAAGGAACGGGAGATGGTGGTGGAATTAAAAAACGATATGGATGCCCCGATCCGATTCCTGGGGGTTCCCGTGAAGTTAAGCCGAACACCCGGCTCGGTGAGGTCCCTGCCGCCGGCTTTTGGCGAAAGCACCTTGTCTGTTCTTAGGGGATTCGGGTATTCCGAAGAGAGAATAAAGGAGTTTGCTGAAAGCGGGATTATTTAGGATCGGGCCGGAAAATTTTGAGTGGACCGCGCTTCTTCGGAAATCCGCCGATGTGCAAGAACAGTGAAAATTTCATTCAATTGGATAGGCAATCGATTACATATTAAATTTTGACCGAGGGACTAATGGCATCATCTCTTGAAAAAGCAAAACAGAACCCGGATTCCATGAAGGCGAAAATTCTGATGGCGGCCCGGAAAATATTCGGCGAATACGGATTCCACGGCACCACCACCCGGATGATTGCAAAGGCCGTGAATATCGATATCTCCACCCTGTATTACCACTGGGGGGAAAAGGGAGACCTCTATGAAGCGGTGATCATGGATGTTACCCAGGGCATGCGGCAAAAACTGATTGAAGTTGAAAAAATCATCAAAGGCCGGCCCCTTGCCGATAGAATCCGCATCGCCTTAGATGAAATGGCGGACTATCTGTTTGAAAATCCGGAAATATCCAACCTGACCTTGTTCCGGTATTTCACCAAGACCCGCCACAGCAGTATTCTGGATTTTAAGGTGCCGGAATACATATCGGATATCGCCTATTCCATGGGGCTTTCCGAAGACCGGAAAAATGTTCCGGCGGACGCCAAGATGAAGGTTCTATCCATCATGAACGCCATTCACAATTTTGTGTCCGGTGAAAACTTTTTTCGTCCGATGATGAGAATGGAACATGATGAATATGTTTAGGCCGCAAAAGATACGCTCAAATTTTTCAATCTGACGGTATTCACCTGATAACATGGGATGGGGAGCTCATCAGTCCGCCACCATCAGGTTCAGGGGTTCGATATAATTCGGATCTTCGGTGTCGATCACTTCAACGATGTGGCGGTGCATTCGTTTTTTATGCTCTCCGAAAATTCCCCGTTTTTTGTGAAATGTCCGGGCAAAGGCGAGGGATTCCGCGAAAACAGCATCCGCATCCGGGCAGGCTTTTTCAATAATGTGATGGGCGGCCAGTTCGTCTGCGCCGACGCGTTTGCCGGTGAGTTTCATTTCATTGAATTTGTATTCCGGGACCGCTTTTCGGACAAAGGCGATCATCCCCGGCAGAAAGGGAATACCTAAATCAACTTCCGGAAAGCAGAAATATCCGCGACCGGATTTCATGAACCGGAAATCACAGGCGCAGGACAGAATCGCGCCATTGCCGAAAGCATGGCCGTTGATGGCCGCGATGACCGGAACAGGCAGTAAAAGCAGTTTTTTAAACACGGAATTCATTTCATACATGAATTTCCGGATGATATCCATGTTCTGATCCTGAAACTGCCGGCCCAGCCATTCGACGTCAATGCCCAGGGACCAGTATTTTTCATCAGTTGTGCTGATGACGGCGGCGGTGATGGACGGATCATTGATGATCTGGTCCAGGACCCTGTTCATGGTCTCCCCAAATTCCAGATTTTGTCTGTTCTCCCCGTTATTTAACCGGATGACGGCCACCGTGTCATCTTTTCCCCATTCAATAATCGCCATTATTTTTTCTCCGTTATGAAATTGAACATCAATTCCGCCTTAATTTTTTTATGAATACGGGATTTTAAGCGCTTCCATGCGTTTTTTAATTTTCTGTTGAATGGCCAGCAGGTCTTCTTTAAGGATTTGCAGCTCCAGCATGCGGTCATTGATCTCCATTAATTTTTTTTTGCCGTAGGCGAAAGTCCTTTTCAACTGCTGTTCTTCTTCCAGATTGAAATTCGCCAGGCCGATCATCTCGGCGATTTCCTCGAGGGAATATCCCAGCCGCTTCCCCCGGAGGATCAGTTTTAACCGGGTTCTGTCTTTTTTATCGTACACGCGATGATTGCCTTGGGTGCGTTTGGGCAGGATCAGGCCTTTTTCCTCATAGAAACGGATGGCCCGGGTGCTGATATCCAGCTCGTCGGCGAGTTCGGATATGGTGAACGAGCCTGTATCTTTTTGTCCCGCTTCTGTCATCTCAAGCCTCATCAGATGTGGCGGTTAA